>JBEKAU010000293.1:0-4386 GCA_050015755.1 Vulcanimicrobiaceae bacterium
GTCCTGCGGCTGGATGGCGGCGAGGCGATGCCGCTGGGCGAGCCGCGCCTGAAAATCGGCGCGCTCGCGTGGTCGCCGGATGCGTCCCAAGTCGCGTTCGTCGCCACCGCGGCGCACGATCCACGCACCGCGCTCGGCTATCACGACGAGAAGACGGGCGCGCGCCACTTCCGCGGGCTGCCGTTCAAGAGCGATGCCGATGGTCTGCTCGATGGCACGCGCAAGCATCTGTTCGTCGTCGACGTCGAAAGCGGCCGCACGCGTCAGCTCACCCACGGCGATTTCGACGTCGCCTCGCCGGCGTGGTCGCCCGGCGGGACCCGCCTCGCGTTCATCGCGCGCATCGGCCTGGACGAAACGATCACCTCGCTGGCCGACGTCTACGTCGTCGACCTCGTCAGCGCCGAGCGCACGCAGCTCACGCACGGCGAGGGGCCGATGGCACTGCCGGCGTTTTCGCACGACGGACGCGAGATCGCGTTCACCGGTCACCTGCACGGTGACAGCGGCGGTGGCCAGTACGATTACGAGCTGTTGGTCATCCCCGCCGCGGGCGGCGTTATCCGCTCGCTTTCGGCGAACGTGGGCCGCACGGTCGGCGATCAGCTTGCCGGCGACCTGCGCACCGGCATCGCGGTCGCGCCGGTCTGGACCACCGACGATCGCGAGATCCTCGTGCAGGTCTGTGACGAAGGCGCGACGTCGGTCCGCGCGTTCGCGCGTGACGGCAGCGCGGTGCGGGTGATTGCCGGCGGTGAGCGCCACGTGTTCGGCTTCTCCCACGCGCCGGGCGGTGCCACGGCGATCGCCTTTGCCTCGCCGACGATCCCCAACGAGATCGCGCTGGTCGAGCCCTACGGCGGCGAACGCGTGTTGACCGCCCTCAACCCGTGGCTGGCCGAGAAGACCGTGTACGCCCCGCGTCGGTTCCGTCCGCACGCGGCCGACGGCGTCGAACTCGACGGCTGGCTGATCGCGCCCGAACGTGCGAGCGAGGCCGCGTTGCCGCTCGTGCTGGAAGTCCACGGCGGCCCGCACGGCGCCTACGGCGCGACCTTCTTCTTCGAGTTCCAAGTGCTCGCCGCGCAGGGGATCGCGGTCGCGTACGGCAATCCGCGCGGCTCGCAGTCATACGGTCACGCCTACGCCGACGCGATCCTCGGCAACTGGGGCGGTATCGACGCGAGCGACGTGCTGACGATCCTCGACGGCGCGCTCGCGCTCGGAACGTTCGACGAGGCGCGGATCGGCATCGCCGGGGGCTCGTACGGTGGTTTCATGACCACCTGGCTGCTCGGCCATTGCAACCGCTTCGCGGCCGGCGTCTCGATGCGTGCGGTCAACGACTATCTCAGCGAGATCGGCGCGTCCGACATCGGCTGGTTCCTCGAGCGCGAGCTCAACGTGCGCTGGGCCGACGATGCCGGCCGCGCGCTCTTCGACGCATCACCGATGCGCGCGGCCGGCTCGATCCGCGCGCCGCTGCTGGTCGAGCACAGCGAGCGCGACTATCGCTGCCCGATCGATCAGGGCGAACAGCTCTTCACGCTGCTGCGCCGGCTCGGCAACCGCGAGACGGAGTTCGTCCGCTTCGCGCAGACCGGCCACGAGCTCTCACGCGGCGGCAAGCCGCGCAGCCGGATCTTCCGGTTACGCGCGATCGTGCAGTGGTTCATCCGTCACCTGCAGCCGGCCGGCGTGACGGTCGCGCCGCGCGAGGCCGGGGCCTTGTTCCGGCCCGTGCCCGGCGAGACGACGCTCGACGAGGGCGCGGAGGCGCTCGTGTAGCGCGGCTTACGCGAACGTCGGGATGCGCAGATTCGGCGCACCGCGATAGGCCGTTGGTCGCGCGAATGCCGTGAGGTCGGCGTGCGCGTGCAGCAGCCGGCGTGTCGCGGTGGCGGCGATCTCGACCGCAAGCCGCTCGCCCATGCACGCGTGGGCTCCGGCGCCGAAGGTGAACGAGACTGGCTCTGCACGGGCGGGATCGAAGCGGTCGGGATGCCGGTTTGCCGACGGATCGCGGTTCGCGGCCGCAAGCAGCACCAGGACGCTCTCCCCCGCGCGCAACGCGCGACCGGCGAGCTCGACGTCGCGCACGACGAAGCGCCGGGTGTTCTGCACCGGTGGATCCCAGCGCGCGACTTCGCGCACCACACGTTGCGCGCTCACCGCGTCAGCCGCGACGAGCGTCCGCAGCGCGGCGTCGTTCGCGAGCGCGAGGACGGTCGCGCCGATCAGTCCGGCCGTGGCGTCGTAGCTCTGGGTGAACATCCCGATGACGTTGGCGACGACGTCGTCGTCGGTCCAGCGGCGGCGCACGCGCGCCTCGAGCCGCTGCGCGGCGGCGGAGTCGGTGACGATCGTCGCGGCATCGATCGCCGCGAAGCCGCGCACGACCGCGCCGACGTCACCGGCAAGGTCGGGATCGTCGTGGAGGCCCAGCAGTCCCGCCAACGCGGCGGCGGGAACCTCGGTGGTCAGGCGCGTGAGGAGCGCACCCTCGCAGGGCGGATTCACCGCGATGAGCGCGTCCGCGCACGCTGCGGCGCCGCGCGCGAGACGGTCATCGTCACACCAGCGCAGCACCTCGGCGAGGCCGGCCCGCCGGACGCGATGGCGCGAGCCGTCGTTCATGCGCACGAGTCGGCCGAACAACGCGCCCAGCGGTGTGCCGGCCAGCGGCGCGGGAACCGGTTCGTCCACGGGGCGCACCTGCAGGTGCTCGAGCGAGAGGACCGCGCGCACCGCGTCGGCACTCGCCGCGACCCACATGCCGAGTTCCTCGTCGCGCGCGAACGCCGCGGCTGCGACGCGCTGCGCATAGACCGGATACGGGTCGCCTGCGACCGAGACCGTCAGCAAGGTCATGGCGTCGAGGTCACCGGTGCGGTCGTATCGCGGATGCCCAGCAACGCGATGATCGCGCCGAGCATCTCGACGCTGGCGCTGCCCGCATAGCCCCAGCGGAGCGTCCCGACATGTCCGAGGGTGACGCCCGCCGCGGCCGCGCCGACGATCGCGACGCCGAGCGTCGCGCCCAGCATACGCGAGGCGTTGCCGATGCCGGCCGCGAGACCGGCGCGCTCGTCCGGTGCGCGCTTGACGGCGTAGCCGAGGACGGGGCCGGTCGTCAACCCGAGCCCGATTCCGGCGAAGGCCAACCCGATCAGCGCGAGCGGCCACTGGATTCCGGGATCGATGCACAAGCACACGCAGCCGGCCCCCATGCACGCCAATCCCAGCGCGATAGTCAGCCGCTGTCCGAGCCGGCCGACGATCGCCGCCGACCGGCTCGAGACGACGACGAAGACGACCGAGAGGGGCAGCAGTGCGAGGCCGGCGGCGGTCGCGTGAATGCCGCGCAGCGTCTGCAACGCGAACGGCGTGAGGAACAAGAGGCCGTACATCCCGAAGGTCATGCAGCCGGTGCAGAGCGTCGCCGCCAGGAACGGCCGGTCGCGGAAGAGCGCGAGATCGACCAACGGCCGGCGCGCGGTGCGTTCCCGCACGATGAAGACGATCGTCGCGAGCACGGCCAGCGCGAGCCACGGTCCCGCGGTTGCGAACGAGCGCGAGCCGAGCGCCATGCCGGCGAAGGTGAACGCGCCCAGCGCGAGCGCCGCCAGCAGTTGCCCCCAGAGGTCCAGACCCGCGTTCGGCTGCCGCCCCGATTCCGGCACGCGCGACACCACCGCCAAGGTCGCGAGCGCGACCGGGATCGCGACCGCGAACACGCTGCGCCAGCCGAGCGCATCGGCGAGCACGCCGCCGAGCACCGGGCCGATCGCGAACGCGAGGCCGTTCATCGACGCCCACCAGCCCAGCGCGCCGGCGCGCGCGGCCCCGTCCGGAAACGCGACCGAGAGCAAGGCCAACGTCGCGGGCACTTCGAGCGCTGCCCCGATACCGGTGAGGACGCGTGCGGCGATCAGCACGCCGGCGTTGGGTGCGAACGCGCACGCCGCGGAGCCGACGGTGAAGACGACCAACCCGATGACGAAGACGCGGCGGCGGCCCAAGCGGTCGCCCAGCGCACCAGCCGAGAGGATCGCGGTCGCGTACGCGAGGTTGTAGCCGTCGACGAACCAGCGCAGCACGCCGGCGTTCGCATCGAACGCGTCGTGCAGCTCTCGCACGATCAAGTTGACGACTGAGGTGTCGAGTTGCGCGAGTAACACACCGGCGCACGCGACGAGCAGAGTGGCACGGGTTGGGCTCAGGGTCGTTGGCTCCATTCGCATTGCATTCGACATATCAGAATATCTTGATGTGTTCGAGAAGGCGCGCTATACTAGCACCCATGCCCCGGTCGGTCAATCCGGATTTTGCCGGCAATCCCACGGTGCGGGTGATCCATGCGCTCGACGACCCGCTGCGGTATGC
>JBEKAU010000294.1:0-7092 GCA_050015755.1 Vulcanimicrobiaceae bacterium
GGCACGATCCGTCCGGTCGTCGACCGTGTTTTTCCGTTCGATGCGACCAAAGACGCCTTAGCGTACGTCGAAAGCGGTCACGCGAAGGGCAAGGTCGTCCTCAGCGTGCCCGATCGAGTCGGCTGACTGAAGGCGTTGGCCACGCCGTCCCTGTTCGACGTGGGCGAGGATTGGGTCCGGCGCTGGGCAAAACGCCCGAAGACGCGAACACAGCCTTCGGTAGGGAGCTACGGACATGGAACGCGATCGATTCGGCGAGCCCTTTCAAGACGACTTCACCGACAACCGAGGTCCCGACGGCAAGCACCAGGACGAAGAGGCATCAAAAGAACGCCTGGATCCCGACGTCGATTCGCAGTCGGACGATCGCGACATGGAGCAGAACGTCTTCGGCGTCGACAAACCCAAGCCGAAGCCCTAGCTACGGTGAGATCGCCACCGCGAGTCCGTACACTGAACCTTGCGCGAGCACGGCATTTGCTCCATAGGTCGCCCAACTCGTCGTGGTTGCGGTCGCAATATCGCCGAGAGCATCGACTGCGAAGTAGTCCGAACCGAGGGGCACCGTTTGCGAGGTTTGCGTCGCTCCGGCCGGTATGATGTCGATCGCCGAGCCGACCGCAACGTAGAGTCGCCCAAGGCTGTCGAATGACAACCAGGAGGCGGACAGGTTAAGCGTCGACGACGGCGATGTCGCGCCTGGCGCATAGATTCCGATGGTGCCCTGGACGGGACTGCCGACCGCGAGGTCCCCGCTCGCGTCGTAGGCGACGATGGCGTCGTTGATTTCGCTCGGAGCGATGATGTCGGTCGGAAGCGTGCGATTCGGTGTCGTCGTGCCGGCAGCGAACGTCTCGATCGTCCCGTTGGCCTGCGGCACGGCGAGCTCCCCAGCGCTGCTGAAGGCAAGACCCTCGAACGCGGGCTGGCCGGGAACCACGTACACGGCAGCGGCGGAGCCGCCCGGGTAGACTTCGACGTTGGCGCCCGAATTGTAGCCTCCGACGGCGATGTCGTTTTGCGGATCGAGGGCGAGCGAGAAACCGGATCCGCCCAGCGTCGAGGACGGTGTCGTCGAACCGAGCGCAAAGACCATGGTGCCGTGCGAGGGCGTCACCGCATAGAGATTTCCGTGCGAATCGAAGCCAAGATCGAAGATGCAGCAATTGTTGTACGTGATGGTTGCCGACGGCGTCGTTTGTCCGGGCGCAAAGATCGCGATGGTCTGTGGCTCATTCGCACCGTATGCCACCGCGACGTAGCCCGTGTGCTGGCTCGAGGTCCAGGCCGGCACGCCGGCCCCGGTAAGCGTCGGCGAGCTGGTCGCGATCGGCGCGCTCTCGGTGACGAATGCGAAGCAGTACGTCTGCCCGGCGAACAGCGTCGGCCCCGGCGAGGATCCACTGAACGTGAGCGTCGATCCGCTCACGGATGCAGGACCTTCGACGACGTTCCAGCCTCCCGGTGCGAACGGATTGTCGATCGCGGCGTACGCGTTCTGCGCGTTCGGAGTCGCCGCCGGCACCGTGAGCGCAACCGACGGAAACGCGGAGAGCGTCACCGTGGCAGTCGCCGTCACGCACAGATAGGTCAAGCCGGTCGGGCTCCCGCCGATTGCTGCGCTATGACGACGGATGCTCTGGAGCGTCGCGGTCCCAGCGGGTTGCGTGGAGGAGAACGTCGTGTTGAGCGACGTTGCCACGCTCGCGGACGGGAACGTGACCGTCGCACCGTAGTTTGTGATCGTGTAGGTCGTGTTCTGCGAGCCGCTGGTGCTCAACGTGACGGTCTTCGATTGCGAACTCACGGGGATCGCCGTTGGCGTCGCGCTCGGCGTCGCGGTCGGCGTTGCCGTCGTCGAGGGCTTCGGCGTGGGTGTCACGCTCCCCGAGGGCTTGGGCGAGGGGGTCACGCTCGACAAGGGTGTCGGCGTCGAGGCCGGGGGCACGGAACCGCCCCCACCGCCGCCGCCAGCGCTGCACGCCGCCAACGACACGACCGCCAGCGCACAAACGCTCAACCACGTTTTCATAAGTAGTCACCCAACGAAGGCAAGCTGGGGGCGCGGTTCTTAGCAGGCGAGCGTTATCCTGTGAATCTCCGGCCGATCCGTGACCGATACGGTCTCACTCCAAGGTACCATTTGCGGTCTTCCCACGGGAATGAACGGTTCGATCGGCCTTTTTCACGATACCTCAGCCTCGATCGACCTGATACGGTTGCCGTGGGCTCGGCAACGGCGAGGGTGACTCGTCCTCCTTGTAGCGGCCGGATCTTTTCATCTCGTTTCGCGGTGAAAGCGAGTTGCGGCATGATCGCGCACAGCGCGCCGGTAGATTCGACGCTCAAGGGCGGACTTGTCCTCGCATCGGCGGCGACGGCCTTCCACACCAGCGTTTCCGTTTGCAGTGCGTCGGCCGACGGTGCCCCCGCCGGCGGCGATTGGTGCGAGGTTCTCGCGCTCTCCGAACATCTCGACGTCCTCACGATTGGGGACGTCGCCGGACATGGAGCGTCGGTCGCCGACACGATGGTCACGATGCGCGACGCCGTCCTGTGCGCGTCTCACGATACGCGGGTCCCCTCCGACGTCCTCGCAAACGTGAACGCGTTGGCGCTCAACCTGGGAGCGGGACGGCTCGTGTCGGCGATCGTCGCCGTGCTGGATCATCGCCAGCACACACTTACCTTTGCCAACGCCGGCCATCCGCCGCCACTCTTACTGACCGGCGACGCTTCGGCGTTCCTCGAAGGCCCGGTCGGCGATCTCCCCTTAGGCGCGTTCCCCACCTATCGCGCCGCCGACTACGTGATCGCGTTACCGAAGGACGCACTCCTCGTGTTCTATACCGACGGGATTACCGAACACAACCGCGATCCGATCATGGGAGAGCAGGACCTCATCGCCGGCGCGCGCCTCGCCTACGCCCGTACCGACCTCAACCTCGCACGTCTGATCGTGCAGCATGTCTTCGCGAGCGGCCGCGGCAACGACGACGCCGCGGCCATTGCGCTACGGACGAACGTGCTCGGAGGCATTGAGCCGCTCACCCTTGGGTCAAAAAGTCACTTCCGTTCGTGGGCGTCGACGGTGAAGCCCGACGTCGTGTAGGAGGCGGTGAAGGTCACGACGCTGGCCAGGCCGCCGTCCCACACCTTGATGGTGCACGCGCCGGGTGTGTACGGACTCACCGAGGTCACGGTGAAGGTGGTCGTGCCCTGACCGCCGGCTCGGCGTAGCCGAGGTAACAGAACCTCGCCGACTGCCGAGGGGTGCGTCTTTTTCGCGCGATCAGGCGTGAACGGCGGAGCTGGTCTCGCTCTGGACGTGCGGGAAGTAGGTATCCGCCATCGAGTGCTGGTTGCCGGCGTCGGTCGGCCAGTCGTCGCCGGCGCTGATGGCGGGGCCGACGAACGAGTCGAGGTTGGACGGCGTGATCGGGACGTAGGTCGATCCGACCGCGAGCTTCGCCGTTTCAGCAAGGCCCCACAGGATATCGCTGTACTGCGCGAGGGTCTGCCCCGTCGGGCCGAACGAGTCCTGGACGCCCTGCACGTTCGCCCACGCCATCGGTACGATGTCTTGCGTGTTGATACACGCGTACGAGCTGCTGCCGAAGAGCATGTTGTAGAGCGACGCGAACGCCTGATCGCCGACCGTCGGCGCGGCAAACGTAAACGGTGTGACCGTCGCGCTCACGCCGGGTGCCTTCGGCAGTTGATCCACGATCCAGGCCGCCGCAAGATTCGTCAACGCCGCGCCCAGGCTGTGGCCGCACACGGCGAGCGCGATCGAACCGTTGTTCGCCGCGGCAGTCGTGCGCAGGTAGTCGAGCAGACCCGCGTCGGTCGTCGGGTCCGTCAGCCCGATCGCGAGCGCGAGTGCCGCGTTGTTTCCGGTCGCGATGTTCGCGCCGACATTTTGCGGGTAGAGCCACGGCACCACCGAGAGGCTCGACCCGTCGTCGAGCCAGTTCTCGAAGAAGCCTTCGGCGTCATCGTCGCTCAAACTGCCGCGAAACGCCAGCGCGTACGTTCCGTCCGCGCCCTGCGCGACGTACGCCAGCACGCCGTCGTTGTTGGCCGGTCCCCAGGTCAGCGTCCACGGCCCGTTGGCCGAGGAGCCCAGCGCGCCGAGCGCCGTCATGATATCGGTCTTTTGCTGCTGCGGATCAGCCTCGTCGGTATAGGCGATCATTGCGAGATTCGCGGCAGCGAAAATCTGCGTCGAAGTCACACCCATTGTTCCACCCTCTCCGTGCTTGCGGGCACTGAGACTTCAGCACGGCGGATCGACTTCCTACGAGGTCGCCCCATGAGCGGCTCACTTGAAGAGGACCTTCGCCATCATGCCCTTGTCCTCGTGGTTGAGGAGATGGCAGTCGACCTGCACCTGCGCCATCGGCGGCGCGTCCATCGCGAACTTCTGCCCGTTGATGTAGAAGCCGTGATCGTCCTCGGTGAGGACCGCGACGAACGCGGGCGGCGAGGACTCGACGAGGGGGATCTGCGCGAACGCGGCGGGGAGCGGCGGCGAGATCGCGACGAAGTCGGTCGAGCGAGGCGGCGTCCAGGCGCGACCGGAAGTCGTGACGTCGGCGAGGACCGCGGCCGGGTTGGGATCGCCCGCCGGGCCGGTGATGAAGCACTTGGAGCGCAACTCGGCACGCCGTCCGGCGGGCGGGAGCGTCACGATCGCTTCGACGCGCGTCGCCGGCGGAAGCTCGACGTGGTCGACGAGCCGAGTGCGATGCGCAGGATCGCGCCAGACGAGGGGATAGCCGTCGAGCGCGACGATCTCGAACGCTCCGCCGGTGTAGCGCAGGTCGGCGAAGTGGTCGGCTGAGGCGTTCACGATCCGCCAGAATTGACGCTCTCCCGGCGCACCGGCGATCGTGGGACGGATCGCGTCGTCCACCGTGAAGGCGCGATCGGGCGGTGACGTCGGCGTGATCCCGCAGCCTTGCAACGGCGTCTCCGTGTCGCGTAAGTAGCCACGATCAACCGCGTCGCCGAGCACGACGGGGATCGCACGGACGACGAGAAGGTGCGAGCGGAGCCCACGAATCTCGGGCACGTAGCGCTCGATCCCGTCGACGACCATCGCTCCCGCCATGCCGTCGAGGACCTGGTTCTCGCTCTCGGTGTGCGGGTGGGTGTGGTACCAGTACAGCCCCGGCGGCTGCTCCGGCGGAAACGGCACGTCGTAGTGCAGCGTCGTCCCGCCGGGGCGCGCGAGCATCGTGAGGACGTCGTCGGCAGGAGCGTTCGGCGAGCCCCCGTAGCCGTGGAAATGCATGTTCGTGACGTTGGTGCACGGCCCGATTGAGCATTGCTGACGCGACGTCGACGGGAGATCGTCGACGTAGGTGAGCAGCAGGCTGCCACCGGCCACGACGTGGATCGCGGGCGCGATCGTCCGGCCGGCGTAGGCAAAGAGGTGCTGCGCGGTCGTCGTGCTCACCGCATCGAGCTCGAGTCGCGTGACCGTGCCGTGCGGGATGACGGCCGGTGGATCGTGGAGGAGTCCGCCGACGCGCTGTGCGCGCCCGGGATACCGCGGCGGGAGGCCGCCCGCGGGCGGCGAGGCCTGCGCCGCAGCAGCGGCGAGTCCGCACCATGCGCCACGGTGCGCGAGCGCCTCGGTGAGGCTCAGCGGCGCCCCGTGTGCGGCCGTAGCCCACCACGCGCCGGTCGCGATCGCGACGGCAGCTGCGAGGCGCACCCCTACCGCGGACCGCATCCCTAGCGCGGCGCGGGCGATCCGTCGGACCACGTGAGCACCGGTACCATGACCAGCGTCGAGAGATCGGGACCGCGATCAACGGACTGCATCGGCGAGTTGTCGACGTTGGTGCCCCAACTCGCGACCTGATCGCGTGGAATGAAGAACATCACGTGCGGATACCATGGTCCGTGGGCATGGTTGAGGTACCCCTGCTTCGAGAGCATGAAGCCGAAAGCCCCGGGCTCCGGCGAGCGAAAGCGATGGTCGGCGAAGGCAGCTCTCGTTCTTTCCGCCATCTGCTGCCGCGTGAGCCCGGCCAAAGCCCAGTGCGCCTCCGCCAGCAGCTGCGGTATCTCGGTGCGCGCAGCGGGAGGATTGTAGCAGTCGGGGCCGCGCTCTTTCGGGTTCCAAAACTCGGTATCGTTGAACGGTGCCGTCCAAGAGCGTTCGACGAGGCACACGAAGCCGTTCGTTCCTTGCACCGCCGTCACGAAGCCGTGGGACGTCAGCACGAGCACCTCGGCCTTCGCGGCGATCGACGGCGGAGCGGCGCTCCGCGCCAACGCTACTTCCGCGTGACGATCGGGCATCAAGTACGGAGCGATGGCCCCCCGTGCCGGCAATCCTTCGTTGGTGGCGGCCTGCACCACGAGCGGCAGCGCCGTCGCGGCCAGCAGCAGCACGAGCGCTCGACACCATCGCAAGAGAACCACCCTCGGCTACCCCGCTCGACCCAACAGCGACGTCATGAGGTCTTCCATCTTGTCGAGGTTGGCCTCGATGCCATCGTACGTGGTCATGTGGTCACGACCGATCGTGTCGCGGAACGCCAGCGTCCACGTCAACGTCGTCACCCCGTGGGCTCCGTGCAGCTCCATCGACTCGACGGCCTCCACGTCCGGCCAGCCTTCGAATCGCCACGTCGCTACGGTCCGGGTCGGCGGATCGATCTTCAAGTAGGTTCCGCGAAACGAACACGCTTTTCCATCGCTGGTCACGAAGACGAAATGGTAGTTCCCGCCGACCCGCAGGTCGGTCTCGCACACCGTCACCGTCTCCCCAAACGGCGCGATCGTCTTCCTGAGATGCTCCGGGTTCGTCATGACGTCGAAGACGAGCTCGAGCGGAGCGTCGAACTCGCGCGTGGTGACAATATCGAGGTCATTCGGACAGGCAATGACTGCCTTGCGTCGTCGATGAGGCGTATGACGAGTCATCTTGTCTTGCGGTTGTGCCATCTTCGTGAGGCGCCTCCAGCGTAGGGCACCGGCGCTTACGCAGCCGCCGAGGGAATCCTTCGATACCCCCGCGTAGACGCCCCCATGACGCCCAACCGGCTCGAGCAGTTCGCGGACGGAATCTTC
>JBEKAU010000295.1:0-4383 GCA_050015755.1 Vulcanimicrobiaceae bacterium
ATATTCCCGCCATCCTGAGCCACACGCGCGACGTCGTGTTCCTCGGGGACGAGGAGATGGCCGTCATCACGCAGTCCGGCGTCTCGTTCACCGACTTCTTCGGCCGGCCGGTTTCCAAGGCAACGCAGCGGGTGCTCTGGGATCCGATCATGGCGGAGAAGGCCGGCTACAAGCACTTCATGCTCAAGGAGATCTTCGAGCAGCCGACCGTCATCAAAGAGACGTTGGCGGGCCGGATCGACGAGAACCACGACGTGCAACTGGGCGCCGAGCTGAAGATCGACGAGATCGTGCTGCGCGCGATGACGAAGATCTCGATCACCGGCTGCGGGACCGCCTATCACGCCGGCATGGTCGGGATGTACCTGATGCGCGCGCTCTGCAAGCTGCCGGTCGAAATGGAGCTGGCCAGCGAGTTCCGCTACGGCGACCGCTACATGGACGCGCGCACGCTGACCGTGGCGATGTCGCAGTCGGGCGAGACCGCCGACACGATCGAGGCGGTCAAGATCGCCAAGGAAGCCGGAACGCCGATCATCGGCATCTCGAACGTCGTCGGCGCGGCGCTGGCCCGCCTGGCCGACGCGACGCTGTACACCCGGGGCGGCCCCGAGATTTCGGTCGCGGCGACCAAGACCTACGTCTCGCAGGCGATCGCGGCGACGCTGCTCGCACTCTACTTGGCGCGCGTGCGCAAGTCGGCGCCGATCGAGCGCCTGCGCGAGATCGCCGAGGGGACGAAGCTGCTGCCGGCCGCGGTCGACGTCGTGCTCGACACGAGCGAAGCGATCAAGAAGGTCGCGCGCCGCGTTCGCCGGGCGCGCTCGGTGCTGTTCCTGGGCCGTTACGTGAACTATCCGACCGCGCTCGAAGGCGCGCTCAAGCTCAAGGAGATCTCGTACATCCACGCCGAGGGCTATGCCGCCGGCGAGATGAAGCACGGACCGATCGCGCTGCTCGACCCGAAGACGCCGGTGATCGGGATCGTGACCGAGGGCCGCGTGCGGGAGAAGATCCTCTCCAACATCGCCGAGTCGAAGGCGCGCGAAGCGCCGATCGTCCTGGTCGCCAATCACGGTGACGAGGAGGCGGCCGCGCTGGCCGATCACGTGCTGTGGGTGCCGCGCGTCGACGAGATGCTCTCGCCGATCGTCAACGTGATCCCGCTGCAACTGCTGGCGTACCACATCGCCGACATCGACGGCAAAGACGTCGACCAGCCACGCAACTTGGCCAAGACCGTCACGGTCGAGTAGCGCGTGCGTTCCGACGGCCGCGCCCCGACCGAACTGCGCCCGGTTTCGATCGAGCCGGGCTACCTCGCCTTCGCCCACGGGAGCGTGCTGATCTCGGTCGGCCGCACCCGCGTGATCTGCGCGGCGACGATCGAAGATCGCGTGCCGCCGTGGATGCGCGGGCGCGGTACCGGTTGGATCACCGCCGAGTACGCGATGCTGCCGCAGGCGACGCCCGAGCGCAACCAGCGCGAGGCGGTCAAAGGCCGGCTCGGCGGACGCACCCATGAGATCCAGCGGCTGATCGGCCGCGCCTTGCGGGCCGTCGTCGACCTCGGGAAGCTCGGCGAACGATCGGTCTTGATCGACTGCGACGTCATCGGCGCCGACGGCGGGACGCGCACCGCGTCGATCACCGGTGCGTGGGTCGCGCTGGCCCTCGCACTGCGCAAGGAGTTCGACCCGGCGAAGACCGCGGCGTGGCCGCTGGTCGGCCAGATCGCCGCGGTGTCGGTCGGCATCGTCGGTGGGACGCCGGTCCTCGACCTGCCGTATGAAGAAGACAGCCGCGCCGAGGTCGACATGAACGTCGCGATGACCGACGCCGGCGGCTTCGTCGAGCTGCAAGGGACCGCCGAAGGAGCGCCGTTCAGCCGCGCGCAGTTGGAGGACCTGGTGACGCTGGCCGAGGGCGGGATCCGCACGTTGTTCGACGCCCAGCGCGCCGCCCTGGACCGTGGCTGATCGCCGCGAGCGCCTGGCGGAGCTCGTCGCCACGGTCGGCGCGTTCCACCTCACCGATCGGGCGATGCGGGCGGCCCAAGCGCGGATCGCCGCGGCCCTGGAAGCCGGCGACCCCGACCCCGCGGCGGTGCGCGCCTACCTGGCCGCGGTGCGCCGCTACTTCGAGCCGTACGAGCGCGAGGCACAGGGGCAACTGCGCTATGTCGACCGTACGCTCGAGCGCCTCTATCAGGCGCAGTACAATTTGAGCGCCGAACGCGGCGTCGTCGGGAAGCGGGTGGAGGCCGTGCGAGGCGTCCTCGACGCCCTCGCGGAACTGCGAGCGGAATGAAGGTCCTCGCATGAAGGTCCTCGAGAAGGTCGGGCGCGAGACGTCGGAGGTCTTCTCGTACGCGGGCGGCGTGACCGAGTTGCTCGCCGACGCGCTGCGCTTCATCGTGCCGCCGCGCATCCGGATCGGCGAGACCTTCGATCAGGCCTACCTGCTGGGCGTGCAGTCGTGGCCGATCGTGCTGTTGACCTCGCTCTTCACCGGGATGGTGTTCTCGCTCGAGAGCGCGGTCCAGGCCGTGCAGTACGGCGTCGGCAACCTGGTCGGCGGTGTCGTCGCCTACTCGACCTTGCGCGAATTGGGGCCGATGCTCTCGGCCGTGGTCGTCGCCGGTCGAACCGGCGCCGCGATCGCCGCCGAACTGGGCTCGATGGTGGTGACCGAGCAAATCGAAGCGCTGCAGTCGCTCGGGCTTTCACCGACTCGCATGCTGGTCGTGCCGCGGCTCGTCGCGCTGGTCCTGATGCTGCCGCTCTTGACGGTGCTGGCCGACGTCGTCTCGATCCTCGGCGGCGCCTGGGTCGCGCACATCTACGCGCACATCTCGTACGAGTCGTTCCTCGAATCGATGCGCTCGACGGTTGATTTCAGCGACTTGCTCAAGGGACTGCTCAAGTCGGTCGTGTTCGGGGTGATCATCGCGATCGTCGGCGCCTACCAAGGCCTCTCGACGCGCGGCGGTGCGGCCGGGGTGGGCCGCTCGACGACCAGCGCCGTCGTCATCTCCATCATCCTGATCTTCATCTTCAATTTCGTCATGTCGTACCTGCTCTACGGTGGCAGCTGATGCCCGAGATCTGGGCACGGTTGGAAGACGTCAGCGTCCGGTACGGTCCGAAGATCGTGATGGAAAACCTCACCCTCGACATCGTCGAGGGCGCGATCACCTGCATCATCGGCCTCTCGGGCGCCGGCAAGTCGACGACGCTGCGGCTGCTCAACGGCCTCAAGCAGCCCGATAGCGGCCGCGTCATCGTCGGCGGTCGCGACATCACGACCTTGCACGAGCGCGAGCTGATCGACATCCGCCGTTCGATCGGCTTCTCGTTCCAGTTCGCGGCGCTGTTCGACTCGCTGACCGTGGGCGAGAACATCGCTTTGCCGTTGCGCGAGAACACCAAGATGTCGGCGGCCGAGATCGCGCAGGCCGTCGCGCACACGCTCGAGTCGGTCGGCCTGGCGCATCTGGAGAAGCGTTACCCGGCGGAGCTCTCGGGCGGGATGGTCAAGCGCGCCGGGTTCGCGCGGGCCGTCGTGAGCAACCCGCACGCCGTCCTCTACGACGAGCCGACGACCGGACTGGATCCCATCATCACCCACGTGCTGACCGATCTGATCGTGACGCTGCGCCGGCGCCTGAATGGGACCGCCGTCGTCGTCTCGCACGACCTCTCGAGTATCTTCCTCATGGCCGACTACATCGCGATGCTCTTCGAGGGAGCGATCGTCGCGTACGGAACCACCGAGGAAATCCGGAGGTCGGAGAACCCGATCGTCCAGCAGTTCTTGCAGGGGAGCGAGGTCGGGCCCATCCCGATCTGAAGTGCGATGAATAGACAGGCCGTGGTCGGATTCTTCACCCTCGTCGCGCTGCTGGCGCTCTTCGGGGTGTTGTTGGTCTTTGAGAACGTCGGAACGCAGGGCCGCTATCAGGTCGGCATCCTCTTCAAGACGGCGGCCGGCCTGCACAAGGGCGCGCTGGTCTACGAGAGCGGCGTCGTCGTGGGCGTCGTCGACCAGACGATCCTCGAACCCGACTTCACCGTCGATGTGATCCTGGCCATCAACAACAGCGTCGACGTTCCCCGCGACGCGCGCTTTCTGATTCAGGCGCCGTTGACCGGCGACTCGTCGGTCGAGATCATCCCGCTCGCCCATCAGGAGGCGGTGGCGGCCAACGTCTTGCCGCGTCAGGTGCTCCCGGTTGCGCAGCAGCCGGTCGGAACGAACCCGGCGACGCTGCAAGACCTGCTCGACCAAGGCCAGGGCGAAGTCCACCGCCTCGATACGATGCTCGCCGAACTCGAAGGCCGCGAACCCAAGCTGCTCAATACGCTGCAGTCGGCGCTCGAC
>JBEKAU010000296.1:0-4380 GCA_050015755.1 Vulcanimicrobiaceae bacterium
GCGGCTACGGTAACGGGATGGCCGGCGGCAATGGCGCCGGCTACCGCTTCGCGGGGCCGACGTGGCGTTCCGACGGCGGTGGTCTCGATCAGCCCTTCAACAACGTGTCGATCTCATCGACCGGCGATCCGCACATCGCCGAGACCGGGGCGACCTTCGGCGGCCAGTCGGTCGACGAGCACTACGACGACATGGCGGCGCAGCCGGACCTGGTCAACGCCAACGTCGCCGGCGGCTACCGTGTCGCGACGACGGTGACATCGCCGAACGCGAAGGGCGTCACCTACAACCAATCGGCCAGCGTCACCGCCGACCATGGCCGCGACCTGATCGCGATGCAGAACGATGGCTCGTTCTCGGTCAGCGAAGACGGCCGCTCGATCCCGCTCGCCCGCGGCCAAACGGTCACGCTCGGCGGCGGCCTCCAAGTGACGGAGAACGCGAACGGCTCGCTGGCCGTCGCCGCCTCCAACGGCCAGGGCGGCAACATCGCGACGACGCTGAGCGCATCCGGCGGCGGCGTCAACGTCACGACGACCGCACAGCACCTCGCCCTGGGCGGCTCCGTCGTCGGCCACGGTCACTGATCGTCGGGCAGCCGATCGCGAACGGCGTTTGCGAACCGGCTTGCACGCACGGCCGCGACGGCAGCTTCGGCGATGCGGCCCGGGTTTTCATCGATGATACGCAGCAAGAATTCGGCCGACTCCGGCCGCGGCGAGGCGGCAAGCGCGCCGACGATTGCGAGCCGGAGATCGGTCGAGAGTCCCTCACCGGCCCAGAACCGCTCGAGGTACGGGAGCGCCGTCGCCGAGCGCGCTTGCGCCAGCGCGCTTGCGGCTTCGAACCGCAGCTCGTCGGTCGGCGCGTCGAGAAAGCGAGCAACGAACGCGACCGACTCCTCCGGCTCGCGGTCGAGCAGCGAGAGCAGGCACTGGCCGACGACTTCGGCCTCGGCGTCGCCGGTGAGCGCTTTGAGGCGCAGCAGCAATACACTCTCGATGCCGCCGAGCTGCGCGAGTGCTGCGGCGACCTCGGTCCGCACCACCTTGTCCTCGTCGGCGAACCGGTCGACGTAGAGTCGCAAGAGACGATCCGGCGCGATCGTGCAGCCGATCAACGCCTGAACGCAGATCCCGCGCAAGGGGCCGGCGACATCGACGTGCTTGCCCCAGACCGGCTCGCGCTGCACGTGCGCTGCGCCTCGTTCGAACGGGTCGGAATCGCGGTGGTCGAGCGCACTCAGCGCGCGGGCGAGGGCGATCTTCGCGCGGCAGCCGGGGTCCGTGTCGGGATGGTCGAGGTACCGATCGAATGCCGCGACGACATCGGGAACGAGCGCGGCGAGCTCCTTGTCCTGGACGATCGATGCTGCTTTCTCGACGAGCAAGTTGCTGCGCTCACCGAGCGCCTTACCGATCAGCGGGAGCGTGTCCGACGAGCCGGCGATCGAACGCAGCGTTTCGAGTTTGCGCAGCTTCTCGAGGAGCGGATCGCGCGTCATCGCTGCGGCCGTCAGTGGGTGTGGGTGAAATTGCCCAGGCCGACGCCGAGGGCGCGGATGTGCTCGAGCGCGAAGCGCATCCCGAGCGGTTCGCGGGGACGGCCGACGGTGGCGAAGTAGCGCTCGGGGTCGATGTTGAGCGTGCGCGTCTGCATGAGCGACACCGGATGCGCCCGCAAGAACTGATCGAGGGCTTCGACCTCGGCGCGATCGTCGGTGACCCCCGGGTGGGTGAGGTAGTTCAGGGAGACACGCAGTCCGGCGTCGACGGCCACCGCGATCGACTCCAGCACGTCGTCGAGATCGTAGCCGGTCGGACGGTAATATGCCGCGTAGACATCCGGTCGGAACGAATTGAGGCTGATGCGAACCGCCTGCAGCCCGACGTCGATCAGGCGACGGAGGCTCTTGGGCAGCGAGCCGTTCGTGTTGAGGTTGATCGTGCCGTTGGTGCGTTCGGCGCGGACACGCTCGATGGCGCGCTCGATCGTCGTCACCCGCAGCAGCGGCTCGCCCTCGCAGCCTTGGCCGAACGACACGATGCCGTCAGGCACGCGTTCGAGGTGATGGACGGCGATGCGCACGAGATCGTCGACCTCGGCTTCGAAGTCGACGCGCGTCTGCGGCGAAGGGAGGCCGGCGTCGGGGGCCAGCTCCGAGATGCAGCCGACGCAGGCGGCGTTGCAGCGCGGCGAGACGGGCAGCGCGGCTTCGCCGCGCTCGAGGAACACGTTCTGGGCGGTGAAGCAGCCGTACTCGCGCGAGCACAAGGCGAGTTGCGCGAGCGTCCGGTTGCGCGGGTCCTGGGCTTGCCGCCGCGCCAGCAGCGCTTCGAGCTCACCTTCACCGTAACTGCGCGGTGTCCAATCTTCGCTCTCGTCGGTGCGCATCGCAGCGACGTACAGCTCGTCGTCGACGATGCAGGCGAAGGTGTAGCCGAACAGCGGCAACGCGGGCGCGTCGGGGCGGCGGCGATAGGCCGGCAACAGCAGCCGCGTGTAGCCGGCCGGCAGCAACACACCCAGCGCGGTACGCTTGTCGTTCGCGCGATCGTTCGGGCGACCGTTTGCGAGCAGCGGCATGCGGCCCGGCAGCATCGTCGTGACCGCGCCCGGCGGCACCGGGATCAGTTCGTCTTGGGTCGGCGCGCGTTCGATGCCGCCGTCGGCCAGCGGCGCGCGCGTCTCGTCATAGAAGATGCGCCCGCGCGTGTCGGTGTACGCGAGGCCGATCACGCCAGAACCCGCTCGAACTCCACGACCGCGTCGCCGATCAGCGTCGCCCGCGTGCCGGGCGCCCAGACGACTTCGAGGACGCCGCCGGGCACCCGCAGCGTGACCGGCGAGCGCGCGTCACCCGCGTCGGTCAGCACCGCCGCGACCGCGACCGCGCCCGTGCCGCACGCCTGTGTTGCGCCGGCGCCACGCTCCCAGTGCCGCACCCGCCAGCCACCGTCGGCGTCGCGCATGACGAAATGCACGTTCGTCCCCTGCGCGTAGCGCGCATCGCGTTCGATCCGTGGCCCGAGGACCGCCACGTCGATCGCATCGACGTCGTCGACGCGGATCACGACGTGCGGATTGCCAAGGTCGACCGGCACCGCGCGAAAACCGGCGACGTCGTGCGCGGGACCGAGCCGCGGCTCGCCCATCTCGACGGCGACGCGATACGGCGCGCGATCGACGATGCGCGTGTGAATCGGGCCGGCCAGCGTCTCGACCGTCGCTTCGGGCATCCCCCAGCGTTCGTCGAGGTAGCGGCCGACGCAGCGCATGCCGTTGCCGCACATCTCGGCCTCGCTGCCGTCGGCGTTGACGATCCGCATCCGCGCATCGGCATCGGCATCGGTCGACGCGCCGACGAGCAGCACGCCATCGGCACCCAGGCCCAGGACCGGATCGCAGACGGTGCGCGCGAAGGCGACCGGATCCTCGATCGCGGTCTGCCGTTCGTCGACCAGCACGAAGGTGTTGCGCGTCCCGTTCGTCTTGAGAATCGGGACGCCGCTGACGTTCACGACGCTTCGGCCTCGCCGTCGTCGCGGATCAACGGTGCGGTCAGCGGACCGTTCGGAGAGATCGTCGAGACGGCGTGCTTGTAGATCAAGTGCGCCTTCTTCTCATATTCCAGCACGATCGTGAACGGGTCGAAGCCCTTCACGATGCCGCGCAATTGAAAGCCATTCATCAGATAGATCGTCACCGGAACCGCTTGCCGTTTGACCTCAGCCAAGTAGGCGTCTTGCAGCGGCAGTACGCGGGTGGAGGCCATAGAGTGGGCTTGCCCGCACCTCGCCAGAACCCTGGTGACCCGTCCGGCGGTTGCCGGCGCGCTCAGCCCCAGCCGGGAAGCGTCGTCGCGATCGCGATCGCCGCCCCCAATGCGTCGGTGGCGGGGAGGAACTCGAGGTCGGGTTCGGACCGCAGCCAGGTTGCTTGGCGCTTCGCGTAGCGGCGCGTGTTGCGCGCCAGATGTGCCCGCAATTCATCGAAGGTCGAGCAGCCGGCGAGGTACGCCAGCGCCTCACGGTAACCGACCGCGTCGGCCGCAACGGCATCCGCACCGATCCGTTCCGCTTCGTCGAGCAAGCCGGCGGCGAGCATCGCGTCCACTCGCGCGTCGATCCGCTGCGCGAGCTCGGCGGGGTCGACGGTGAGTGCGACCTTCCGGTACACGATGCCGCGCGAGCGCAGCGTCTGCGCGCCGGCGGCGTCGCCTCGCTCTGCGCCGTCCCGCTCGGCGAGCGCGACTTCGAGGGCGCGCGCGATGCGATACGGATCGTTCGGCGCAATCGCCGCCGCGCGCGCCGGGGCGAGCGCGGCGAGCCAGCCGGCCAGCGCCTCTGGTGGGTGGACGCGCGCCTCCCGGGCAAGCCG
>JBEKAU010000297.1:0-5367 GCA_050015755.1 Vulcanimicrobiaceae bacterium
GACCTCAACCTGCCCGTTCAGCTGGTCGTGCTGCCGACGGTCCGCGAGGCCGACGGCCTGGCGCTCTCGAGCCGCAACGTCTACCTCGACCCCGCCCAGCGGGCGGCCGCCCCGGCCCTGCATCAGGCATTGGCCGCGATCGCCGACGCCTACCGGGCCGGCGAGGGGCGCGAAGGCGCGGTCGCGCTCGGTCGCACGCTGCTCGTCCCACCGGCCCGCGAGGCCTATCTCGACGTCGTCGACCCCGATCGCTTCGTCCCGGCGGAGGCGCCGACCACGGCACTGGCCGTCGGCAGCATCTGGCTCGGGACGACCCGGCTGATCGACAACGAGCCGATCGAGGCGGGATCGTGAACGGACGGCGGATCCTGCTCGGCGTGACCGGGGGAATCGCCGCCTACAAGGCGGCCGCACTCGCGAGCCGGCTCGTCCAGCGCGGCGCGTTGCTCGAGGTCGTGATGACCGAAGACGCGCAGCGCTTCGTCGGGCCGGCGACGTTTGCCGCGCTCGCGCGCCGGCCGGTGCACACCTCGCTCTGGGAGCGGGTCGAGGAGATCCCGCACATCCGGCTCGCGCGCGAGAGCGAGCTGCTCGTCATCGTTCCGGCGACGGCCAACACGATCGCGAAACTCGCGCTCGGGCTGGCCGACGATCTATTGACCAACGTCGCGCTCGCGACGCGCGCGCCGCTGGTGCTCGCGCCGGCGATGAACAGCGCGATGCTCGCGCACCCGGCGACCGCCGCGCATCTCGCGACGCTGCGCGCGCGCGGCGTGCACATCGTCGAGCCCGGCGTCGGATTTTTGGCCGAGCGCGAGCACGGCCCCGGCCGGCTCGCCGACGAAGACGTGCTGCTCGCCGCGATCGAGGGCGCGCTCGGCGGCGCGCACGATCTCGCCGCGGATCGTGTGCTGATCACCGCCGGGCCGACGCGCGAACCGATCGATCCGGTGCGTTTTCTCTCCAACGCCTCGACCGGCGCGCAGGGGATTGCGCTGGCGGAAGAAGCGCTGGCGCGCGGCGCGCGCGTCGATCTGGTGCTGGGGCCCGCGCAACAGATGGATGCCGCCGTGCGCGCCCACACGGCCGACGCGACGATCGCGATCGCGAGCGCCGCAGTCGCCGATTGGCGGCCCGCTGTCACCCACGAGCACAAAGTGAAGAAGACCGAGAAACCGCAGACGCTGGCGCTCGAGCGCACGCCCGACGTGCTGGCGAACCTGGGCGCGCACAAGCCTGCCGGGTTGTTCCTGGTCGGTTTCGCCGCCGAGACGGAGAACTGGGAAGCGAACGCGCGTGAAAAGCTGACGCGCAAGCACCTCGACGCGATCGCGGTCAACGACGTGCGCGGCGAGAAGGGCTTCGGCCTGGTCGACAACGCGCTCACGCTGCTGTGGGGCAGCGAGGGCCGTCGCGATCTCGGTCAAGGCTCGAAGCGCGCCCTCGCCGCGCGGCTCTTCGACGCCATCCTCGAGTTGCGCGCGAACGGACGCGGCTAGCACCATGCTGCTGTGCATCGATGTCGGCAACACCGAGACCAAGCTCGGTGCGTTCGATCCTGGCGGCGCACTGGTCGGCACGTGGCGCGTGACCACCGCGCGGCGCCGTACCGCCGATGAGTTCGGGGTGCTGTTCTCGGCGTTCTTCTCGACCGCGCGCTTTGCGATCGCCGACGTCGAGGCGATCGTCGTCTCGTCGGTCGTCCCGGTCGTCGATCGGCCGCTGGGCGAGGGCTGCGAGAAGTATTTCGGGGTGAAGCCGCAGTTCTTCACCGCCGCCAACCAACACGCGATCGTGGTGAAGACCGACCGGCCGCGCGAGGCCGGCAGCGATCTGATCGCGGCCGCGATCGGCGCGGTCCACTTCGTCGGTACGCCGGCGATCGCGATCAACTTCGGGACCGCGACGACCTTCGGGGCGGTCGACCGTGAGGGCGCCTATGCCGGCGTCGCGATCACGACCGGCCTGCAGGTCTCGCTCGACGCGCTGGCCGGGCGGACCGCGAAGCTGCCGCAGGTCGCGCTGGTCGCGCCGGGCACGCCGATCGGCAAGGACACGGTCGCCTCGATCCAGGCCGGCCTGGTCTACGGTGCCGTCGGTCAGGCCGAGGAGCTGATCGCCCGCTTCCGGACCATCCTGGGCGCCGACGCCCGGGTCATCGCCTCCGGCGGCCTGGCGCCCGTGGTGGCCGCCGAGTCGCGCTCGATCGAGCGGGTCGAGCCGCACCTGGTCCTGCACGGCCTGCGAATCGCCTACCTGAAGAACGGCTTCGGTACCCTGTAGTGGGTTCGGCTACGGCCGAACCCTTCGCGGTCCTCGCTTCGCTCCGGTCCGCCGGTTGTGGTAAACTTGGCGGTTGTGACCACCCCGCCGCTTCGGATCGGCCCGCACCAGATCTGGCCCCCCATCGTCCTCGCGCCGATGTCGGGGGTGACCAACCGTACCCTGCGGGCCCTCTACAAGCCGTTCGGGTTCGGGCTGACCGTCACCGAGTTCGTCTCCTCGAACGCGCTGCAGTACGGCGCCAAGCGGACGATGGAGATGATCGACCAGCACGGGATCGAGAAGCCGGTCTCCACGCAGCTGTGGGGCAACGATCCGCAGGTGATGGCGCTGGCGGCCAAAGTCGTGCGCGAGTGCGGTGCCGACATCGTCGACATCAACTTCGGCTGCCCGGCACCGAAGGTCACCAAGACCGACGGCGGCAGCGCGTGCTTGCGTGACGTCGACCGCTGCGAGGCGATCATGAAGGCCGTCGTCGACGCGGTCGACTGTCCGGTGACGATGAAGATGCGGCTCGGCTGGACCGAACAGGACCTGGTCTTCGTCGAGGTCGCCAAGCGCGCGCAGGCGGTCGGCGTCCAAGCGGTCACCTTGCATGCGCGCACGGCGCGACAGTTCTACAAGGGCAGCGCCGACTGGTCGCACATCGCCGCGTTGAAGCGCGCCATCGACATCCCGGTCATCGGCAACGGCGACCTCGCCGACCCGTACGTCGCGATGGAGAAGATGCGCGAGAGCGGGGTCGATGCGGTCATGCTCGGTCGCGCGACGCTCGGTAATCCGTGGCTCGTCTCGCGACTGCGCGCGCTGATGGAAGGCCGCGAGCCCGACGCGACGCCGGAAGCGCCGGAGCGCCTGCGCTTCGCCGTCCATCACTATGAAACGATGGTCGCCGAATGGGGCGAGTCGCGCGCGGTGACGCAGATGCGCAAACACTTGGGCTACTACCTCAAGGGCTTCGCCGGCGCGAGCATCCTGCGCGAACGGCTGATGCGCACCGAGACCGCCGCCGAGACGCTGGCGATCCTGCACGAGACGATCGTGCGGCTCGAGAGCGCCGGCGAGTTGGCCGTCGCGTGACGACCGACGTCGACCTCGCGCAGGAAGCTTTCGAGAACTACCGCGCGTACCTGAACCCGCCGCTGGCGCGGGTGATGAAACTCTCGGGCGCCCCGGTCGAGGTGTACGCCGACGGCGTCACGATCGTCGATCAGAACGGCAAAGCGTATCTCGATTTCGCCGGCGGCTACGGCGTGTTCACGCTCGGCCACCGGCACCCGCGCGTCGTCGCCGCCGTCAAAGACCAGCTCGACCGGATGGCGCTTTCGGGCCGCACGATGTTCAACCCGCTGATGGGCCGGTTGGCGAAACGCTTGGCCGAGCTCACGCCCGGCGATCTGGCGATCAGCTTCTTCGCCAACAGCGGGACCGAGGCAGTCGAAGGCGCGCTCAAGCTCGCGCGCGCCGCGACGCAGCGGCCGACGATCGTCGCGACCGACGGGGCCTTCCACGGCAAGACCTTCGGTGCGCTGGCCGTCAGCGGCCGCGAGGCGTTTCGCGCACCGTTCTCGCCGCTGCTCGCCGACGTCCGGCGCGTTCCATTCGGCGATGCCGATGCGCTGCGCGCCGTCCTCGACGACACCGTCGCGGCGGTCATCGTCGAGCCGGTGCAGGGCGAAGGCGGCGTCAACGTGCCGCCGCCGGGGTATCTGCGCGCGGTGCGCACGCTGTGCGACCAGGTCGGCGCGGTGATGATCGCCGATGAAGTGCAGACGGGCTTGGGCCGCTGCGGCGCGCTGTTCGCTTGCGATCTCGACGACGTCGTGCCCGACGTCATGACGCTGGCGAAAGGCCTCTCGGGCGGCGTCGTCCCGATCGGGGCGTACGTTGCACGGCCGCTCGTCTGGAACCGTGCCTACGGGAAGGCGCCGCTGCTGCACACCTCGACCTTCGGCGGCAACGAACTGGCGTGCGCGGCCGCGCTGGCGGCGCTCGACGTCCTGCTCGATGAGGATCTGGCGGCGAACGCCCGCGTGCGCGGCGAGCAGCTCGTCGCCGGTGCGCGTGAGACGATGCGGCGCTACCCGGAGGTCGTGGCCGACGTGCGCGGCGTCGGGTTACTGGTCGGAGTCGAACTGCGCCGCGAAGGCTACGGAGGGACGATCATCCCGGAGCTCCTCAAGCGAGGCGTCACCGCCGCCTGGACCCTCAACGAGCAACGCGTCATCCGCCTCGAGCCGCCGTTGATCGTCACCGAGGCGCAGGTCGCCACCGCACTGCGCGCCTTCGACGACGCGGTGCGCGCCGCGCTGACACAGTTGGGCACGCTGGCCTGATGCCCTACGTCGAGTGCACGATCGCGATCGCCGCGCCGGCGGCGGTCGTCTACGAGCTTGCCAAGGAGCAGGAGCGGTTCCCGGAGTTCATGCCCGACGTCGACACCGTCGTCGTGCTCGAACGGCGCCCCGACGCGGTGATCACGCGTTGGAAGACGCTGGTCGAGGACGCGCCCATCGAATGGACGGAAGAAGACCGCTTCGACGACGCCGCGCTGCGGATCGACTACGCGTTGATCGAGGGCGACCTGGACACGTTCCAAGGCGCGTGGACGTTCACCCAGGACGGCGAGATCACGACCGTCGTGCTCGGCGTCGAGTACGACTTCGGCGTCCCGACGCTGGCCGAGCTGATCGGGCCGACGCTCGAGAAGAAGGTTCGCGAGAACTCGCAGATGATGCTGGCCGCGCTCAAAACCGAGGCGGAATCACGGACGGTCCCGCAGTCGGCGCGCGGTACGCGCTGAAACTGGTCGCGGCCGCGCTGCCGCGCTTGGGGATCGCGGCGTCGAGCAGCTCGACCGTCCGCAGCAGCTCTTCGGAATAGGCGGCTTCTTCGAGCCGGACCGGGTCGAGGTTGATCGCACGCACGTGGAAACCGGCGCGCTCGAAACCGTCGATCGCGGTCAGCGCTTTGACGGCACGGTCGGCGAGGGCGCGGATGCGCGCCAGCGCGTCTTCGAGTCGCACGATCTCCGTATGGTAGTCGAGATAGCGCTGCGCGTCGGCGGCGGCGCGATCGCGGACC
>JBEKAU010000298.1:0-4369 GCA_050015755.1 Vulcanimicrobiaceae bacterium
AAACTCGTCGCCGCCGGGCTGCGGGCGTCGATCCCGCCGGCCGCTTCGAGCTGATAGACGGCTGGGACGAAACTCTCGGTCGTCGTCAGGTACGCACCGACCTGGCCCAGGATCGGAGCTGCGCTGGCGTGGACGGCGGGGACGCGCGCGACGACCAGCGGTTCGGTCGCGACCGCGCGCACGAGATCGGTCTCCCAGCGCGCATGAACGGTGTGCGAATCGCTGTAGTGATTCGGGTTGGGGAAGTGCGTGTGCTCCGAATTCCAGCCGTTGAAGTGGATGGTGACGTGCAGCGGCTGCGAGGCGTCGCCGACGAAGTGGCCCCACACGCCGATGTCGCGCAGCGTGACCTGCTCGCGGATGGAGCGGTCATAGGCGAAGAACGCACGTTCAGCCGGGGTCGCGGCCTTGGTCATCCCCACCGTGTCGACGCGCCAATACGCCAGGTCGCGCACGACGCGCTCGTAACCGTCGGCGATCGAGTAGGGCAGGTAGCCCTGGCCGTACTGGTCGCTCGGGGTCGCCGCGGCGCGCAGCGCGGTGTCGTACGCGCGACGGTCCTTCGGCAGCGCGCTCAGCGGAATACCGTCGATCGTGTTGTCGTCGAGCGCGTCGACGTAGTGGCCGGGGCTCTCGTCGGCGTCGAACGGCTGGTCACCCTTGAGCCGGTCGGGCTCGGGACCGAGCAGCTCGACCTCGTCGTGCGCGGCCGCGGTGCGCAGGAACGGCGGGAGGGTCGCCGGGAGCGTCGCCATGGCGGCACCGTTGATGATCTGGTGGCCCTGAGAGCCCCAGGCGAAGGCGGGGAGCGGTGCGGCGACGAGCGCGGCGCACAGCAAGGCAAACGTCGGTCGGAGGCGCATGGCCGCCCCTTCGGCGCGCCCGCTGGGTCCCCGCTAGCGTCGCTGCAACGTCTGAACGGTGATCTCGGTCGGCCGGCGGACGTTCTGGTACGCGCCGCACGGGCAGCGATACCAGTCCTCGACGACGGCCATGTGCGGCCGATCCGACGGATAGAGGTAGCGCACGACCTTCCGTCCGGCGACGATCCGTTTGCAGTGCCAGCAGGTCGCGTCGTGCTGTGGGGGATCGTCCGAGTGCAGAGAGACGCGTTGCGGGCTCTTGATCATGTTCTAAGTAACGACAACGCGCGACGCCGGGACGAGCGCGCGGGATCACACCTCTTCGAAGAGGGCGTTCAGTTGCGCGAGATCGTCGATGCGCGTCGCCGGCGGCAACGCGTCGACGATGGTGGCGCCGTAGCGCATCGAGGCGGCCCGGCCGTCGAGCAGTGCGACGACGCCTCGGTCGGTCGTCGAGCGGATGAGCCGACCAAAGCCCTGTTTGAGCCGCACGATCGCACTGGGAATCATGTAGTGCTCGAAGCCGGAGAGCCCGCGCGACTCGAGCGCGGCGATGCGCGCCGCGACCAGCGGATCGGCCGGCGAGGGGAACGGGAGCCGATCGATCACGACGCACGAGAGCGCATCACCGACGACGTCGATCCCCTCCCAGAACGTCCCGGTCGCGAACAGCACCGCGCTCGGCGTCGCGCGAAACCAGTCCAGCAGCGCGCCACGCGGAAGCTCGCCTTGCACTTTGGTCGGGAAGGGAATCCGTTCGCGCAACAGCGCGTAGACCTCGCGCAGCCGCGCATACGAGGTGAACAGGACGAACGCGCGGCCGCCGGTGCGATCGAGGATCTCCTCGATCAGCGGCGCGGCACGACGCGCGAAGTCGGGTGCTTTCGGGTTGAGCCGCGGCGGGGCGACGTAGAGCCGCGCTTGGCGTGCGTAGTCGAACGGCGAGGGCGCGACCAGCTCCTGCGCGGCCTCGATCCCGAGCGATTCGCGCAAGAACGCGAACGAGCCGCCGGTCGAGATCGTCGCGCTGGTCAGCACGACGCTGCGCGTGCGAGCGAACAGCGCCGCACGCAAGAACTCGGCAACCGAGAACGGCGCCGCGTTCAGCTCGTAGCGGCCCTCTCCCTCACCGCGCTCGACCCAGGCGACCGCGTCGATCTCGTCGGCTGCCACCGCGCCGCTGGCCGCCTGCAGTGCCGCGCCCTCGATGCGATCGCAGGTCGCCACGTGCGCCGAGACCGCGCGCAGCGCGAGGTCGCGCCGCCGCTCCGCCTCGGCCTCGTTGCCGCTAGGGCGGCGCAGCGCGTCCTGCCAGTGCGCGTGCAGCCAATTCTCCAAACGGTAGAACGACTCGCGCAGCTGCGGCAGGACCTCGTGCACGCCCTCGTTGGCCGCGACGGGATAGCGGTCGCCCGGGACGCGCGCGAGCGTCTGCTGCAAGAGGCGCATCCCCTCGTCGAGTTCGGCGTCGTACGAACCCGGCACGGTGTAGGTGCGGTGCAGTTTGCGCATCATCCGCTGCACCGAGACCGGCGAGAGCGTCGCGGTCAGCGCGGCGGTGGCGTACCGTTCGGCCTGGTGCGCTTCGTCGAGGATGGCGCAATCGTAGGCCGGCAACAAGCTGCCGCCGCTGGCCAGATCGAGGAAGAACAGCGCGTGGTTGACGACGACGACGTCGGCGAAACGCGCTGCGTCGCGCTGGCGAAAGAAAAAGCAGTCGCTGAAGCGATCGCAGTATTCGCCCACGCAGTCGTCGGCGTCGGCGTCGAGCGTCTCCCAGTCGTCGGAACGCGGAGTGAACTCCAGCTCGGCGCGATCGCCGGTCTCGGTGCGCTCCGCCCACGCCCACAGGCGCTCGAGTGCGAGCGAGGGCGCCACCAGCCGCGCGCCGCTCTCTTTGAGGAACTTCGCCCGGCACAGATAGTGGTTGCGGCCCTTGAGCAGGACGACCCGCGCCTCGATGCCCAGCGCACGGGTGACCAGCGGGATGTCTTTGCGCACGAGCTGCTCTTGCAGCGCGATCGTCCCGGTCGAGATGACGACGCGCGCGCCGGCGCGCAGCGCCGGCACGAGGTACGCCAGCGACTTGCCTACGCCGGTCCCGGCTTCGACGATCGTGTGCACGTTCTCGAGAAAGCCGCGCTCGATGAGGCGCGCCATGTGCACCTGACCCTCGCGCGGCTCGAAGCCGGGCAGCGCGCGCGCGATCGGGCCGTCAGGCGCGAACGCGGCGTCGACCACCTTCACGCCGGCGGCTCGACCGGTGGTTGCTCGATGGTTTGAACGCGGTGTTGATCGGCGGTCGGCTGGAACGCGTAGGCGTACGCGTTCTCGCGCTGGCGCGAGGGCACCATGTAGAGCAGCAGTCCGGCGAGGAAGCCGGTCACCAGGCCGCCGACGTGCGCTTCCCACGAGATCCCCGGCACGCTGAACGTGAAGACGAGGTTGATCACGATGATCGGAATCGTTTGCGTGATCAGCGCGCGGCCGCGCGCGCCGAGCCGCAAGCCGGCCGCGACGAGCGCGCCGAAGAGCCCGAAGATCGCGCCGCTCGCGCCGATCGTCACCTGATCGGGCGCGAGGAACGTGACGAGCAGCCCCGATCCGAGCATCGCCAACACGTAGACCAGCGCATAGCGTGCCCGCCCGTAGAGCAGCTCGACGAACTGGCCGATCTGGTAGAGCGCGATCATGTTGAGCGCGATGTGCGCGATGCCGCCGTGCAAGAACGCGCTGGTGACCAGCCGCCACCACTCTCCGTTCTGCAAGACCGCGGCGCCAAACAGGCCGCCGTGCGCGTAGAGTGCTTCCGACTGCTGGAGTCCCGTGCCGCTGAACGTCCCGGTCGTGTACTCCCACACGAACGCCAGGACGTTGATCAGGATGAGGAGGTTGGTGAGGGTCGCCCGGCTTCGCGTCACGCCCGCAGCGCCGACCCGGCCTCCACCGCGACCGCGATCGAACGGGCCAGCTCGACCGAGATCGCCGTCCGTCCCGTCGCGCTCTGCACCGTGATGGGACCGCCCATCGGCCCGCGCTCGACGACGTCGACCAGCGCGCCCGGCCGCAGCCCGACCTGGTCGAGATAGCGCAGCGTCTCCGGCACGTCTTCGACGACCTCGACGATCCGTACGGTCGTGTTCGGCTCGGCGTCGGCCAGCCGGCCGCCGACGCGCGGGGGTTCGCTCAGGTCGGCGGGTGGGATCGGAAGCCCGTGCGGGCAGACCTTCGGGTCGCCCAGCACGGCCACCAGCCGGCTCTCGACCCGGTCGGAGATCGCGTGCTCGAGCCGGCACGCCTCTTCGTGGACCTCGTCCCACGGCATGCCGAGCACGTCGTGGAGGAAGACTTCGGCCAGTCGATTGCGGCGGATGACGCGGACCGCGACCCCGAGGCCCTTCTCGGTCAGGCTGGCGTGCCCGCGCGTCTCGTACGTCAGATAGCCATCGGAGGCGAGTTTCTTGAGCATCCCCGAGACGGAGGCCGGAGCGACCCCGAGATCCGAG
>JBEKAU010000299.1:0-4356 GCA_050015755.1 Vulcanimicrobiaceae bacterium
CCGGCGGCAGCGTGACGCTCGCGTTCTACCCGGGCCTGTATCCCGAGCCGACGCCGACGCCGACACCCACACCGGAAGCGACGCCGACGTCATACCTCGCTCAGGGCAATTTCACGAGCGGTACGCAGACGGTCTACGTCGGTGGCTCCCCGGCACCGGCGCCGACGACCGGATCGTGGACGCAGTGCTCGATCACTGCGGTCGCCAGTAACGCGCCGGTTGCGATCAATCGGAAGCTCTCGTCGTATCCGCCCGATCCGGGCGAGACCCCGGCCGCGGTCGTGATGGCCGCCGGAACGTCCATTACGGTGGGCACTGCTTCGCCGGTTCCGACGCAGAAGACCGTTCCGCCGTACGGCAGTGACCTCTATGCGGCGGTCTTCGGTGGCCTGTTCAGCACCTACTACGACGAGGACTATGGCTACGACGGCCTGTGCCAAGTCGTGACGATGCCCACGCTCTCGCCGACGCTTACGATGGACGTCTTTGCGAACGGCAACGATGGCGCGACCTATGCCGACTTCGAAGTCGATTGGCTGAATTCGTCCGGCCAATTCTACGCGAATCTCTACGAAGATCCGAATCCGATCACAGGCACCAGCGCGGGTGATACCGCGTACCGTTCCATCACGGTCCCGCAGTCCGCACTGCAGCAGCCTGGGGTGGCCGGTACGACCGGCATCCTGTTCATCGGGATGTGGATAGATGCCGGCAGCGGCAGCGGCTCGACGAAGTACAGCACCTACTACTTCGTCGACAACGTGACCGGCACGGGGATTCCGCAATGAGCCGTCGCCGAAGCTCCTTCTCACCTTCGATGCAGCATAAGGAGACGCCGTTGTTCAGCCTCACTCGCATCGCGAGCACCGCGACGATGATCGCGGTGCTCGGCGGCCCGCTCGGCATGGCGCCTGCGTTCGCGCAGGCTCCCGCCGTGGCGCCCGCGACCGCGTCGATTAGCGGCACGGTATTCGATCCCACCGGCGCACCGGTCGTCGGCGCGACGGTGGAGCTACGCGGCGTTTCATCGGCTAGGACGACGACGGATGGGCAGGGGCATTACAGCTTCCTGGTCATCCCCGGCGTGTACTCGGTGACGGTGACGAAGGCCGGCCTCTTGCCGGCGACTGAGGAAGACGTCGCGCTTACGGCTGGCGGCGTCAAGGTCGACGTGCGCATGCAGCGACCGACGTTCAGTTCGCTCGCGACGATCGGCTCGACGCGCACAGTCGGGGCCAACGCAAGTGCTCCACAGTTCAACACCACGCCCGCCGCGCAGCAGATCATCGGCCAGCAGACGTTCGAGAACCAAGGCGAGCTGCAGGTCCGCGACATCCTCGACGAGACGCCGGGTATCATCGCCTCGATTTCGAACGGCAGCGCCAACGGTGGCGTGCCGGGCGCGATCACGTTCCCGCAGATTCGCGGTGGGCTCTCGTACGAAACCGCAACGCTGATCGACGGTCACCCGGTCTCGGTCGGTGAATACGGCGACTACGTCTCGACGTTCCTGAACCGTTTCATGTACCAGAGCATCGAGCTCGAAAAGGGACCCGGCGCCGTCACCCCGCTCGTCAGCCGCGCGATCAACGGCACCGTCAACTTCCGCACTTGGGATCCAACGCCGACCTTGACCGGGAACGCCGAGTTCGGTGTCGACGCCTGGGGCGGGAAGTACGCCAACTTGCGTTTCTCCGATACCGTCGCCAACGGCAAGCTCGGCTTCGTCTTCGACTATGCGGACTGGGCGACGCCGGGTCCGGGTGGTAACGACGACCCGCAATCGTTCGTCGACTACGCCGCAAGCGGGAACGCCACGTACACCGATTCGCAGGGAAACCCCGTCGCAGTCAACCCGGGCTCCCATTACTATCCGCCGATCGGCAAGATCGCCAGCGGCGGCTATGGGGGCTTCGAGACCAGCACGATCGCGTGCTGCATCGATATGCCTACGTGGTACGAGAGCCGCGCCTTCCTCGGCAAGCTCCGCTACAATTTCTCGAACAGCACGTCCCTCACACTGACCGAGATCTCGACGCAGACGCTCGGTTCGCAGAACGGCAACACGAGCCAAGAGTATTTTACGGACTTCAACCCGACGGGAGGGTCGCTCCCGGCCGGTACGCGCTACGAGTTCAACCCGTACAACGACAGCTTCGCCCAAGACTACGAGATCAACAACGAGCCGATCTTCGAAGGTGAACTGCGCACGTCGCTCGGGAATGACAACATCCTCTTCCGTGCGTACAACGCGGCGATCGACCGGCTCCAGACGAACGGCGATCCCGCCGGGACGACGATGTCGTTGCCGGTCGATCTCTATGGCACGACCACGTCGGGCGCGCCGCTCAACGGACTCGACCCCTTCGGCAAGCCGTACACGATGACGATTACGGATCCCACCTACCAAAGCAATGAGATCGACGACCTGACGGGTTACTCGTTCGAGTACGATCATTTGCTCGGGAACAGCGGCAACGTCATTACGCTTGCGGCCGACGAGAACTACTCGGAGACGCACGTCTACGTACCGGGCACGCCGGATATCAACAGTTCGCCCACCAGTGACATTCCCTCGGGCACGGCGATCGATACCGGCACCTATTTCCTGCGCGGCAACTTCCAGATCACGCCGAAGCTCAGCCTGGTCGCGGGCTACTATCTGACCCGCTTCGGATCGAACTTCGCGCAGTGGTACGAGCCGACGGGCCAGAACTTCTACAACATCAACTTCACGAATGAAGTCTACTGGCACCAGGACGACCGCGTGGCGATGGCCTACCGTCTCGATCACGACACGAGCCTGCGGGCGTCGGCCGGATCTGGCGTCGTGCCGCCCTACCCGGGCATTCTCAACGGCTCATATGCCGCGCCTTCGGGATGCGGCACGTACGCCAAGGGCGGTTCCAACGACTGTCCGCTGGGTGCCCCGTACGGGTACACACAATCGCTCGGCGGCGGTCTGAACGTGCGTCCTGAGACGTCCTTCGGCTACGACATCGGCGCGGATCACCGCATGCAGGACGGCACGACCGTCATCAGCGGCGACCTCTACCTCACCAACTTGCACAATCAGTTCCTCAAGGCCACGTATGCCGACGGGCTCTACAACGGCGGGGCCGGCCTCGCACCGCTCTTCGTGACCTCGTACAGCAACTTGTCCAACTCGCGTTACGAGGGTGTCGAGCTCTCGATCAACCACGCGCCGCCGACGGGTTGGGGCTACGTCGTGCAAGGTTCGCTGATGCACGACTACCCGTACGATATCTCGGCGGCCGAGGCGGCGGAATATCCCGGCCTGGTCACCGGTGTGAACTTCGGGCCCGACTCGCTGCTCTCGAATACGCGCACGCCGTATTCGCAGGGCTACGCGGAACTCAACTACCGCAATGCCGGATTCTACGCGAACGTCGGCGCGCTGTATCTGGGCAACAACAACTCCTACAACGAGCCGGCCTTCGCGGTGCTGCGCTCGACCGTGCGCGTCCCGCTCTTCCACAACACCGCCAACGGCGACCCGCACGGGAACACGTATCTCCAGTTCTCGGTCAACAACATCGCAAACGTCCACTCGATGATCTTCGACGAAAACTACGCGGGCGTGCCTTACCCGGCCAACAACCCCCTCGAGTATTTCGAGACGGACCTCAAAGGCTACGGACCGCGCCAGTTCACGCTGTCGATCGGTCACAACTTCCGCTGATTGGTTCGCGAATCACGGAGAACACGAAGGGCCGCGTCGTCGACGCGGCCCTTCTGCGTTCAGGCCGTCAGCGCGCCGGTGCCGGCAGCTCGCGGCCTTCGAAGGTCTCGAGCTTTGCGCGCTGCCCCGCGGTCCACGGAATGACCCGTTCGCCGTCGCTGGCGACGAAGGCGATGCGCGCGATCGCGCGGATGTCATCGCCGGCGGCTAGCGCGTGCTCCATGACCGCCGACGAGCGGCCCAGTGCGACCATGCGGGCGTGGACGAGCAGTGGTTCGTCGTAGAAGCACGGGCGCAGCAGGCGCAGCGTGATCTCGGCGGCCAGGTGGTTGAACGGGAACGTGTGCTTGGGAGAGTCATCGGCTTCGCCGACGTGGGCGAGATACTGCAGCCGTGCGAGCTCCCAATACGTCGTGTAGACGGTGTTGCTGACGTGGCCGAGGCCGTCGGTCTCGCAGAACCGCGGGCGCACGTCGACGGCGAAACGGAAGGAGCGAAGCCAGTCGGCTTCGCCCCCCTTTGGATACAGCTCCAGCAACGCGGTTAGCGGAGCTGGATCGTCGGCTGCACGCCGCTGCCTTCGAAGGCGGCTTCGAGGACCTTCGTCAGCTCGCCGCTGCGCGCCATCGGCTCGAGGATGTCGGTGTCGCCGT
>JBEKAU010000300.1:0-4349 GCA_050015755.1 Vulcanimicrobiaceae bacterium
AGTATCGCGCCTGCATCGACGTCCCAGCGCGCTTCGTGAAGCGCCGGTTCGGGACCGGAGAGGATCCGCGTCGCCATCTGACCGGCGACGATCAGGTGCGCCCCAGGTGCGAGGGTGCCGCCGGTCGCGAACGCATCGCCGCGAATCATGCCGGGGCCCAAGTGCGCGACGACGACACGGCTCGCCGCGCCTTCGTGGAACGGACGACTCGCGCGCAGCAGTCCCTCGCCGCGGATGCGGGAAACGATCGTGCCGCCGCCGCGCGCCTGCGCCTCCAGGCGCAAGCGGTTTGCGGTCACGGCGTGGCGTCGAGCAGGGCGGCGCGCTCGACGAAGGCGACGACCTCGTCGATGCCGATGCCGTGGCGCAAGTCGGTGAAGACGAACGGCCGCGTGCCGCGCGCCGCGCCGGCGTCGCGGCGCATGCGCTCGAGGTTCGCGCCGACGTGCGGCGCGAGGTCGATCTTGTTGATGACGAGCAGGTCGGCGCGGCTGATCCCCGGTCCGCCCTTGGCCGGAATCTTGTCGCCGCCGGCGACGTCGATGACGTAGAGGGTCACGTCGGCGAGGTCCGGGCTGAAGGTCGCAGCGAGGTTGTCGCCACCGCTCTCGACGATCGCCAGCTCGAGCGTCGGGAAGCGGCGTTCGAGATCGGCGATCGCCTGCAAGTTCATCGACGCGTCCTCGCGGATCGCGGTGTGCGGGCAGCCGCCGGTCTCGACGCCGACGATCCGCTCGGGCGGCAGGCACCCGCTGCGTACGAGGATGTCGCGATCTTCTTGCGTGTAGATGTCGTTGGTGACGACGGCGAGGTCGACGCGCGGATAGAGCCGCCGCGCCAGCGCCTCGACCAGCGCCGTCTTGCCGGCCCCGACCGGGCCGCCGATACCGATGCGCGCCGCGCTCATGAGGCGAACAGCCGGCCGTTGAGACGGCGGTGCCGCAGCCCGTCGATCTCGAGGTCCGGCGCCCCGATCGCGAGGTCGTCCAGCGCGCGGATCTGCGCGGCCCGCGCGACCGCGTCCTCGATGTCGGCCCGCAGCGTCCAGCGCGCGTGCGCGATCGCGCGCTGGCCGAGCGGAATCGCGCGCGCCGCGACCGAGGCGAGGGTGGCGACGGTCGTCGTTACGTGCGCGGTCAAACCGACCCGCCAGCCGATCCCGCTCGCCGCGTACCCGAGCGCGGCCGCCAGGACGTGCTGACCGGCGCAGCGCCCGGCGTCGAGCCCGTCCGCGTAGGCGTCGAGTTCCGGTGCGCGCAGCCCCATCGCGGCGTAGGTCGCCAGGGTGGCGCGCGCGAGGTGCGCGTTGCCGCGCCGCAGCTCGGCGTTGGCCTGTGCCGCCGCCAGGCGATCGTCGAGCGCGTCGATCGCGACCCCGTCGCGCAGGGCGAGCACGAACGCGGCGCCGTCGAGCGGGGCGATGATCCCGCGCAGGTACGCCCGCACCCAGGCCGTCAGGCCGGCTTCGTCGACGACCCGGCCTTCCGCGATCGCGGTCTCCAAGCCGAACGAATGCGCGAACGCACCGGCCGGGAAGGCGGCGTCGGCGAGTTGGAGCAGCGCGGTGAGCTCAGTCATCGCCGTGACCGTGCGGCGCGTGCGCGTGGCGGAACGGTGGCACGACGCGCGGCTCGCGCACGACCGGCACACCGTGCTCGTCGAACACCGCTGCCAAGAGCGGATCGTAGCGCACGACGATCGCGTCGCCCTCGACGTGCACCGGCAGATGACGGTTGCCGAGCGCGTGCGCGACCCCGAGCGCGCTGGCGATGCTGGTCGGGCGCCCGACCAGCACGTCGTCCGGCTCGACCTCGACCGCCACGACGAGGTGATCGTCGGCGTGGACGACGTCGCCGTCGTGCAGCCGCCGCTCGTCGCCGAAGCGTAGACCGACCTCGCCGCCGCTCCACGCCAGCCGCAGCAGCCGCTTCGCGCAATCGTCGCTGCGCACCGGGACGCGCTCGACACGCCGCGTTCCGACCGGATAGGTGACCAGATTCCCCAGCGCGGCCTCGAGCAGCGGCAGCATCAGAACAGCGCGTAGCGCTGCGCGAGCGGCAGCACGGCCAGCGGTTCGCAGCGCAACAGCTCGCCGTCGGCGCGCACGTCGTAGGTGCGGGGATCGACCTCGATGCGCGGCAGCGCGCTGTTGCGCACCATCGCCGTCTTGCCGATCGTGCGGGTGTTGCGGACGGCGACGAAATGCCGTCCAACCGGCGAGCGCTCCGGCAAGCCGTCGTCCAGCGAGGCCTGCGAGACGAACGTGAGCGCGATCGCCTGCGGCGCGCTCCCGTAAGCGCCCCACATCGGCCGCATCCGGCGCGGCTGCGGGGTGGGGATCGACGCGGCGGGATCGCCCATCGCGGCCCACGCGATCATCCCGCCTTTGAGCACGAGCTCGGGGCGAAACCCGAAGAACGCCGGGTGCCAGAGGACGAGGTCGGCGAGCTTGCCGACTTCGACCGAGCCGACGTGCTCGGAGAAGCCGTGCGTGATCGCCGGATTGATCGTATACTTGGCGATGTAGCGCTTCACGCGCTCGTTGTCGCGCTTCTCGCCGTCGCCCTTGAGCGCGCCGCGCTGCACTTTCATCTTGTGCGCGGTCTGCCACGTCCGCGTGATCACCTCGGCGACGCGGCCCATCGCCTGCGAGTCGGAGCTGATCATGCTGATCGCGCCCAGGTCGTGCAGGATGTCCTCGGCGGCGATCGTCTCGCCGCGAATCCGCGAGTCGGCGAACGCGACGTCCTCCGGGCTCGCCGGATCGAGATGATGACAGACCATCAGCATGTCGAGGTGCTCGGCCAGCGTGTTGACCGTGTACGGCCGCGTCGGATTGGTCGAGGAGGGCAGTACGTTCGGCTCGCCGGCGACGCGGATGATGTCGGGGGCGTGGCCGCCGCCGGCGCCTTCGGTGTGATAGGTGTGGATCGTGCGCCCGGCGATCGCGCGCAGTGTCTCCTCGACGAAGCCCGTCTCATTGAGCGTATCGGTGTGGATCGCGATCTGCACGTCGAGGTCGTCGGCAACGCGCAGCGCGGTGTCGATCGCCGAGGGCGTGGTGCCCCAGTCCTCGTGCAGCTTCAGGCCGCAGACACCGGCGAGGACTTGTTCGCGCAGCGCCTCCTCACCTGACGCGTTGCCCTTGCCGAGGAATCCGAGATTGACCGGCAGCGCGTCGGTGGCGGCGAACATGCTGTTCAGGTGCCATGCGCCGGGCGTGCACGTCGTCGCGCTGGTCCCGGTCGCGGGCCCGGTGCCGCCTCCGAGCATCGTCGTGACGCCGCTGGAGATCGCGGCGTCGACCTGCTGCGGGCAGATCATGTGGATGTGCGCGTCGACCCCGCCCGCGGTGAGGATCATCCCCTCGCCGGCGATCACCTCGGTCGATGCGCCGACGATCATGCCGGCCGTCACGCCGTCTTGCAAGAGCGGGTTGCCGCCCTTGCCGATTCCCGCGATGCGGCCGTCGCGAATCCCGAGGTCGCACTTGACGATGCCCAGGATCGCGTCGATCACGACGACGTTGGTGATGACGGTATCGAGCACGCCGTCGGCGGCACGCGTCGCCGTCGGATGCTGGCCCATGCCGTCGCGGATCACTTTGCCGCCGCCGAAGACGATCTCGTCGCCGTAGACGGCGAAGTCGCGTTCGATCTCGATCCACAGCTCGGTATCGCCGAGCCGCACCCGATCGCCGATGGTCGGTCCGTAGAGCCGCGCGTAGGCCGCGCGATCGATGTTCATCGGATGCGAATCCCGAGCGCGCGCCGCTGACCGCCCAGCGCGACCAGTCCGACTTCTTTCTCGATCCCCGGTTCGAAGCGCACGGCGGTTCCGGCGGGAATGTCGAGTGCCATCCCGCGCGCGTCGGCGCGATCGAACGCGAGCGCGTCGTTGACGTCGGCGAAATGGATGTGCGAACCAACCTGGATCGGCCGATCGCCGGTGTTCGCAACGAGAATCCGCGTCCGCGCGCGCCCCTCGCGCAACGTGATCGAGCCTTCGGCGGTGACGATCTCGCCGGGGATCACGGGATCGGCTCGTGGATGGTGACGAGCTTCGTGCCGTCGGGGAACGTCGCTTCCACTTGTACCTCGGTCAGCATCTCGGGGATGCCGTCCATGACGTCGTCGCGTGCGAGCACGGTGCGGCCGCGGTCCATCAGGTCGGCGACGGTCGCGCCGTCGCGGGCGCCTTCGAGCACGAACGAACTGAGCACGGCAACCGCCTCGGGGTAATTGAGACGCAGGCCGCGACCGCGGCGCCGCCAGGCGAGCTCGGCGGCGTAGCTCAGCAACAGCTTGTCGCGCTCGGAGTCCGTCAGCGGCATCGCGGGGAGTTCCGTG
>JBEKAU010000301.1:0-4330 GCA_050015755.1 Vulcanimicrobiaceae bacterium
TGCCCGCGCCGGACCGCGACCGCCGTGTTCATGCCGGAGCGGCGACCAGCGAGGTCAACGCCGCGAGCACGGCCGCGTTCTGCTCCGGCGTGCCGATCGTGATCCGCAACCGGCCCGGCATGCCGAGCGCATCGCCACTGCGGGTGACGATCCCGGCGCGCAGCAGCGCCTCATAGGCCTCGCTCGCGCTGCTCGGCACCGCGACGGCGATGAAGTTCGCCGCGGTCGGATACGCGTGCAGCCCGAGCCGCGGCAACTGCTCGGCGTAGAAGGCCTTGCCGACCTCGTTCATCTCGATCGTGTGGCGCACGAAGGCGGCGTCGTCGAGCGCGGCGAGGACCGCGACCGCGGCCGGACGCGAGACGTTGAACGGCAAGCGGATACGCTCGGCGTAGCCGAGCAGCGTCGCATCGCCCAGCGCGTAGCCGAAACGCAGCGAGGCCAGTCCGTAGAGCTTCGAGGCGGTGCGCAGCACGATCGTCGCCGGGCGGCGCACGACGTAGTCGACCGCCTCGAGCGAACCCGCCGGCATATACTCGCGATAGGCCTGATCGACCAGCAGGATCACCTGCTCGGGCAGCGCGCGCGCGAAGCGGTCGAAGTCGGCCGGATCGACTCGCGTCGAGGTCGGGTTGTTGGGATCGACGACGACGACCATCTTGGTCCGCGGGGTGATCGCGGCCAGCATCGCGTCGAGGTCGTGCACGCCATCGCGCAGCGGCACCTCGACCGGTCGCGCGTCGAAGAGCACGGCGTCCTTCGGGAAGAGCGAGAACGTCGGCGTCGCCATGACGACCTCGTCGCCCGGCGCGAGGAACGCGGTGAAGAGCGTGCGCACGACGTCGTTCGAGCCATGTCCGACCAGCACGTGCTCGACGCCCAGCCCGTACGGTTCGGCCAGCCGTCGCCGCAGCACCGGATGGTCGTCGTCGACGTAGATCTGCAGATCGCCCATCGTCGCCAGCGCCGCGGCCGCCAGCGGCGAGGTCCCGAGCGGATTCTCGTTCGAGGACAACTTGATGAACGTCTCACGCCCGTACCGCGAACGCGCCTGCGAGACCGTGGTCCCCGGCGTGTACGGCTTGAGCGCAGCGACCTGCGGTCGAACGAGCTTCGAATAATCCATCGGCGCTACTTTGACTGCAAGAACCGGGAGCCGGGTTCCACCAGCGGTTCGCCGGCGGCGCATTGCGGGCACGATTCCGGGTCGTGGGATTCGATCGGGAGGTCGAGCAGTGCCGAGGTGGGGAGGCCGAAGTCGGCGGGGGCGCGGCGCACGATCACGCCGACGCCGACCGGTTCGGCCCCGCGTGCGCGCACGATCTCGAGGACTTCGCGAACCGAGCCGCCGGTCGTGACGACGTCCTCGACGACGAAGGCGCGATCGCCCGGCCCGAGCGCGAAGCCGCGGCGCAGCGCCGGCACACCGGCTTCCTTTTCCACGAAGATGCCGAGCGTGCCGAGCGCGCGCGCCATCTCGTAGCCGAGCACGATGCCGCCGACGGCGGCGCTGACGACGACGGTCGGTGCGAGCGGGCGCGCGTGCTCGGCGAGACCGGCGGCGACGCGCTCGACCAGGCGCGGATCTTCGAGGATGCGGAACTTCTGGACGAACAGGTTCGAGTGGCGACCCGACGAGAGCCGGAAGTGTCCGGTCAAGATCGCGCCGCGCGCCTCGAGCTCCCGGAGCAGGTCGTCGGCAGGTGCGGCGCTCACCCCGCGAGCTCCGCGAGGATCGCGCGGGTCGCGTTGACCGGATCGTGATCTTCGACGATCGGACGGCCGACCACGAGGTAGTCGACACCGGCCTCGCGCGCTTCGCGCGGCGTCGCCACGCGATTCTGGTCGCCGTGCGCGGTGCCGGCCGGTCGAATCCCCGGCGTGAGCAAGCCGAAGTGCGAACCGAAGAACGCCCGGATGTCGGCGGCCTCGCGTACGCTGCAGACGATCCCGCCGCAGCGCGCGTCGCGCGCCAACGCCGCCAGGCGAATCGCGTTCTCGCCGGGACCGCCGGTCAGTCCCAACTCGCCCAGGTCCGCGGCGCCGATGCTGGTGAGGATCGTTACCGCGTAGATCGCGGGGACCGGCATCCCCACTTCGGCCGCGCGCTCCTCGGCGGCGGCGACGGCGGCCTCGAGCATCGCCGGCCCGCCGAGCGCGTGGACCGTGAGGAGTCGCACACCCGGCGCGACCACCGCGCGCACGCCGGCGGCGACGGTGCGCGGGATGTCGTGGAGCTTGAGGTCGAGCACGTACTCGGCGCCCAGCCGCTCAAACGTATTTTTTATACTCGGACCGTACGCGTAATAGGCCTCATAGCCGATCTTGAACATAACCCCGAGCGGAACGAGGAGCTCGACGAGCTTCTCGGCACGTGCGGGGTCGGGGACGTCGAGAGCGACGACCAATCGTGAAGCCGGCATGAGAACCTGTTTCGCGAGAACCGACGGCAAGTTCATTTCGTTACCCGAGTAGGAACTACTCACCGCCGCTCGGTCGGCGGAGCGAGGGAAGGAGGACGAGATGCCAGGAATTCAGGTCTTCAAGACGTTGGCTGACGCGCTCCGAGCGGGCTTTACCGTCTACGACCGGACGGCCGACGGCTATCTCGTGCGCATGCGGACCGCCAATGGATGGGCAATGGCGATCGTGACTTGCCAGGTACCTTCGTAGCGACGGCAACACGACGTTGCGATGAGAAAAGGGGCGCACCGCTCAGGCGGTGTGCCCCTTTCTCGTTCCTTGGTCGATCAGCGCTTGTCCGGCGGCTGGACCGGCTTGCCGAGCTCCTCGAAGTGCGGCCGGCCGGGCTGCTGCCAGGCGCTGCCCGGGTGCCAGGGGATGTCGTCGGGCTGCGGCCCGGGTCCCGGGTTCGGGGGCGGCGGCGGGATGAACGTCGTCTGGACGCCGCCCGGAAACTGCGCGCCGGCGAGCACGGCGCTGATGATCATCGCGATGCCCACGAACATCGGGATCAGGCCGCCCAGCAGCCACGGGCCGCCGCGGAAGCCGTCGGTCCCCGGAGTGCCCCCGATGAACGAGAGCCCGATCAGGATCGCCAGGCCGATCAGCGCCGTCTGGATTCCCTTGCGCAGGGCGTGCTGCGGATCGTCGTCGTGATGGACGCGGGCGGCCATCGGCGGGGCTTGCCACACCGGCGGCGGCTGCTGGCTGAACGCCCCGGTCTGACTCATGTCTTGATGCCAGCGGCGGTAGGCGCGCCCGCCCATCTGCGGCGGCGGCACCATCCCGCGGCGCAGATATTCCATGCGCTCTTGGTGGTGCAGCACGCGCGAGACGATCCACGCGGCGACCGGCGCGCCGAAGATCAGCATGACCGCGATGGCCGCGACGTAGTTGTCCTGCATGGTTAGACCGTAGCTCCCTGATTGATGGTGATATCACCGCTGCCGCTCGAGACGTCGAAGTGGCCGCGGCCCGAGCCGATCCGCACGGTGTGCGACGAGTTTCCGACCTCGTCGTCGCGCGCGGTCGTGCCGTTGATGGAGATCCCACCGTCGTCGGTGTGGAGGTTCACGACCGTATCACTGCCGGCGGCAAACCCGATCGTCACGTGCCCGTCGTTGGTCGTGACGGTGCCGTCCACGGCGCGCAAATCGGTCGCGGTGACGCGGCCGTCGTCGCTGTGCGCCCGAAGCGTCTCGGCGGAAACCCGGCTAAGCACCAGGTGGCCGTCGTTCGTGGTCGCAGCAACGGTTCCGCCCTCGACATCGGTCAGCTCGACGTCGCCGTCGTTGGTGCTGACGTCGACGTCACTGCGCTGATCGGCGAGGGTGATGTCGCCGTCGTCGACATGGGCGACGAACGGCGCGCGCATCCCGGTCGCGGCGACCTTGCCGGCACTTACGACCGTCACCTGCGCCGTCGCCGGCACGAACACCGTGACGTCATGATTGAAGCCGCCCATCATGAAATGAACGTTGCCGTCGTCGGCATCGGCCGCGCTGATTCGCACGCCGTCCGCGGTGCGACTGAGCTTGACGGACGGCGAGGTGGTGCCGCCGCCCCAACCCCAGCGGTGCACCGCTTCGGAGACCCGAACCGACATGCTCGGGGCGGCCTGGATGGCGACGTCGGCGTCGTGGACGTCGATTGTAACGACCGGCGCGGGGCCGGTCGGCAGCGATTGATCGGTCTGGGAGACCGCGTGGCCGCCCCAGCCCGTCCCGCCCACCATCGGGCCGGCAGGCACCCCGGCCCCGAGGGCCCGGGCAGCCATGCCGACGATGGCGAGCTCGACGACGACCAAGGCGCCGATGAGGGTCGAGCGGGAAATCATGTCCCATGTACGACCCGAGCCCCGGTGAGT
>JBEKAU010000302.1:0-4318 GCA_050015755.1 Vulcanimicrobiaceae bacterium
GTGCTGCGGCTCGCTCTCTCTTCGGTGGTCTTGAGCGGCCCCGGGTCGGCCGAACGGCTCGGAATGGCGTTACGCAAACAGGGAATTCGAACCGTCTTCGTCGTGAGCGGTTCGCACACGAGCGAGACGTCCGTGGCCCGTCGCGCCCGGGCAAGCATGGATGCCGCCGGCGTGCTGGTCGTTGAAAGCGCGCGCAGCACGGCCGTTCCGACGATCGCCGAGGCGGAAGCACTCTCGCTCGAGATCGAGCGTTCCGCGGCGGCCACCGTCGTCGCAATCGGCGGCGGTAGCACGATCGACCTTGCGAAGGTCGCTCTGATCGCAGTAGCGGAGGGGCGTCCGGTTGAACAGCACGCCGTCGTCTATCGCCCCGGGGAGGATCCGGAGCTTCCCCGTCTGACCTCGGCGAAGCTGCCGCTGGTCGCGATCCCGACGACCTTCTCGGGTAGCGAGGGAAACGGCAGCGGCTTGATGCGCGGGGGAACGGAGCGTTTCACGCGCTCCTTTCGAGACGACGCCGTCGCGCCGTCGCTGGTCGTCCTCGATCCGCTCGCCGGCCGCGAGCAAGATCCGCGCTCGACGATCGCCAGCGCGCTCAACGCGATCGCGCACGGCGTCGATGCCATCTACTCGCGGCATCGGAGCCCGTTCAGTGATGCCGTCGCGACCGAGTCGCTCCGGACGATGTTTCGGGTGCTGCCTGCGCTCGCGCGCGCACCTGACGACCCGTTGGCCCGCACCGATGCGCAGTGGGCGTCGCTCCTGGGTGGCATCGCCATCCGCCACGCGTACGTCGGCGTCCACCATGCGATCGCGCACGCACTCGTCTCGCACGCAGGCGTCCCGCACGGCATCGCTCACGCGGTGACGCTGCCCACGACCATCGGCTGGCATTTGGCTCGCCTGCCCGCGACGGAGTCGACACGACTGGCCGACCGCCTCCCGGTCGACTGGGAACAGGCGCTGCGCGCGGCGGCCGCCGCGGTGAACCTCCCCCCCTCGCTGCGCGAAGCGGGTATCGACCACAACGCACTGGGCGCGCTCGCCGAGGACGCCTTCCACGACCGCGGCACGGGCAACGAGATCATGACGATCTCGCGCGAGGACGTCTCGACAATCCTGGCCGATGCCTGGTCGGGACATGCGTCACACCGCTAGAGCAACACGGAGAACACGACGGACGACATGATCGACAATCACGCCAAAGCTGCCCTGCGCGCCGATCGGCCGGTGTTGGCCATCACGGTGAACTTCGTGCACCCCGGGCTCGCGGAGTATCTCGCGCGCCTCGGATTCGGTTGCCTGGTCATCGACGCCGAGCACGGTGCGGTCAATGACGCCGTGCTCGAGAACGTCGTGCGCGCGGCGGAGCTCGGCGGTGCGATCACGCTGTTGCGCCTACCCGTCAACGACCCGCTGATGCAGCGCTATCTCGGTATCGGCGTGGCTGGCTTTCACGTTCCGCAGGTCGGCTCGGCCGCGGCCGCGAGGGCCGCGATCGACGCGATCAAATTCGCACCGGCCGGCCATCGAGGCCTGGGCAGCTTCCGCGCCGCGGATTTCGGGCTTTCGCTCGGAACGTGGCCCGACTACATGCGTCGCGCGAACGAGAACACACTGGTCATCGTGGCGATCGAAGACCCCGACGGTGTCGCCGCGTTGCCCGAGCTGGTGGCGATGCCCGAGATCGACGTCGTGCTCATCGGCACCTCGGACCTCTCGGCCAGTCTGGGCTTTCCGGGTCAGACCAAGCATCCCGCGGTGCTCGAGATCGTCGACCGCGCGATCGGAACGATTCGCGCCGCGGGAAAGACGGTTGGCTTACCGGCGAGCTCGGCAGCGGACATTCGCGAGGTCTACGATCGCGGCGCGCGTTTCATTCTCACCTCCGTCGCGCGCGCGTTGCCGGTCGGCACGAACGAGCTGCTCGGCACCATGCGTGGGTTGGCATCATGAGCCGTGTCGCGAACGAATTCGGCGCCTGGGCTTCGCAGGTGCGATGGGATGATTTGCCGAGCGACATCCAGCATCACGCGCGCACGCTCTGGATGGACTCCTTTGGATGCATGCTGCTGGGCTCGCATCACCCGGAGACCCGCGCGCTTGCAGCGATGCTCGAGCAACGGAGTCCGGACGGGCGTCTCGCGGCGGCGGTCGGACCCACGCAACGTTTGCAGGCGGCTGACGCCGTGCTCCTCAACGGCCTGGCAATGGGCGTCGACGTGTACGACGGCGGCAACGTCGCCTCGCGCGGCCACGTCGCGGGGTACGTCATGCCGGCCGTGCTCACCGCCGCCGAGCTGACCGGAGCGACGTTCGGCCGCGCCTTGGCTGCGTTCGTGGTCGGCTACGAGGTCGCCGCACGCATCGGCTATGCCGGTCCGTTACGTCCCGCGCTGCATCCCAGCGGCACCTGGGGTATGGTCGGCGCAGCGGCCGCCGTCGGCTATCTGCGGGGAATGAGCGCGAGCGAGCTCGCGCTGGTCATGGAGCTGGCGGCCAATCTGACGCTCGCCACGTCATGGGACGCCGCCGTGCACGGCGCGAACGTCCGCAGCCTGTACGCCACGATGCCAAGCTACCTCGGGACACTGGCCGCCGATCTCTCCTCGGCGGGATTCCGCGGCGGCCCCTCGTCGATCGAGGTGACGTTCGGCGAGATCTCGTCGACCGAATTCGTCGCTGAGCGAGCGCTGGCGGACTTGGGTTCGGGCTACGTGATGCTGCAGAGCTACAGCAAGCGCTATCCCAACTGCCGCAACTTCCACGGTGCCCTCGACGCGGCGTTTGCCGCGCGCGAAGCCCTCCCGCTGCCCTTCGACGCCGAACGCGACGTCGTTCGTGTCGGGACGGACATGATCGCGATGCGCGACAACGCCGGCGTCCACGCCGATTCGCCCCTAGCCGCCCGCGAGTCGCTCCCGATCTGCATCGCCATGGCGCTGATCTACGGCCGCTTCACGCCCGAGATGTATCTCGCCGGCGACTACGCGCGCGAAGACGTCGTGCGGCTGGCCCGGCGGATCCACGCCGCGGAAGCACCGCGGCCGACGCCCACGGCGCGTCCCGGCTGGGTCGAGATCGCGCAACGCGACGGATCGACGGTGCGCCGCGAGGTCCTCTCGCCCTCCGGCGATCCGACGAATCCGATTCCGCTCGAGGCCTTGCGCGAGAAGTTCGTCGCCAACGCGCGGCCGATCCCCGATCGGGACGCCATGGCCTCCGCCGACGCGATGCTCAACGGCCCGACGGACGTCAGCTTCGCCGATGCGTTCATGCGCTGGCTGGGCGCGACCGTCACGACGGCACGGTGACGGAAGACGCCATCCGCGCCGCGGCCGATCTGCTGTCCTCCTTGTGGACGGACGGAGGCCGCGTGCGAACCTTGCCGGACGCGCTGCGCCCGCGCACGCGGGCAGAGGGCTACGCCGTGCAGGCGTGCCTGGAGCGGCGGCGTTCCGCAACGCGCTTCGGCTGGAAGGTCGCGGCAACGAGCAGCGCGGGGCAAGCGCACATCGGCGTCGATGGACCGATCGCGGGGCGCCTGTTCGCTGAGCGCGTCGTCCGTTCGGGCACGATGCTGCCCTTCGGCAGCAACGCCATGCGGGTCGCCGAGGCCGAATTCGCCTTTCGCATGGCGCGTCCGCTGACTCCGCGCGCGAAGGCGTACACTCCCGAAGAAGTCTTACAGGCGGTCGGCACGCTCCATCCGGCCATCGAGCTGCCTGATTCGCGCTATGACGACTTTGCCGCGGTTGGCGGTCCCTCGTTGATCGCGGATGTTGCGTGCGCGCACTGGTTCGTCCTCGGGGAGGCGACCTCGACCGCGTGGCGGACGCTCGATCTCGCCCGTGCGACCGTGGTCGTGTCGAAGGCCGGCACGAGCGTCGAAGGGAGCGGGGCCGAGGTCTTGGGCGATCCGCGCCTCGCGTTGACGTGGCTCGTCAACGAGCTCTCCTCGCTGGGCATCGAGCTCGCCGCCGGTCAGGTGGTGACGACGGGAACGTGCATCACACCGCTGCCGATCGCGCCCGGCGACCGTATTTGCGCCGATTTCGGTGTCTTCGGCGAGGTGCGCGTCGTCCTGGCTGGCGCCGACCGCGAAGCGATCGCCGACGAGACGCGCCGGTGAACAAGGTCGTCGTCATCACCGGCGCCGCGAGCGGCATCGGCCGCGCGTACGCGCGACGTTGCGCGGCCGAGGGAGCCTCACTCGTGTTGATCGACCGCGATCCGACCGTCGCCGACGTGGCGGAGCACCTCGGAGGCGCCGGCCGGCGGCAAACGTTCGCGGCCGATCTCGCCGACGAGGATGCGA
>JBEKAU010000303.1:0-4306 GCA_050015755.1 Vulcanimicrobiaceae bacterium
AGGTCCGCTCGGCGACGTCGGTCGTCGGGACGATGACCAGGATCTGGCCGCCGAGCGCGCCGTGCAGGGCGGCCAGCAGGTAGGGCCGGGCGGTCGCGGTCGTCTCGTGCAGGGCGAAGGCATGGCCGCGGCCGTCCAGGGGCGTGCGCAGCCGCTCGATCAGCTCCGCGAGCGGGCGTGACGAGGCGGGGAGGGCGCGGACGAGGGAGGGGGCGAGGACGTCGGGCGGCACGGGCCCCCTATCATATCACCTCACCCGAGGGATAGTTCAGCGCTGGAGGGTGATCGGGAGCGATGTGGTCGTGGTGCGGCCGTCGGAGGTCGTCGCAACGAAGTCGATCGGGTAGGTCCGGTTCAGCAAGAAGAACGGGATCTGGTCCGGCAACTGCGTCTGGCCGGCGAAGACGCCCGGCGCGATCAGCGGGATCCCGATCTGGTGCCCCATGGTGCGAGCGAACAGGCTGGTGACGTCGGCGCTGGTGGTGACCTTGATCAGGACCATCCCGCCGGCGTGCAGCGTGCGGTCGTTGATCGAGACCTCGACGATCTGCGGCAAGCCCGAGGGTCCCGGCGAGGGATCGACCACGTAGCCGAAGTGCGGCGGGGTCGCCGTCGGCAGCGGCGTCGGCGTGGGCGCCGGGGGCGGCGTCGGCGGGATCGGCGTCGTCGTTGCGATCGGGGTGGGGAGCGGGGTCGGACTCACGACGGGAGTCGCCGAGGCGGGCATCGGCGGGGTCGGGATCGGCTGCGGCGTGGGCGCTGGCTGAAGGAGGGCAAGCACCAACGCGAGCGCGGCGGGGGGAGGCATTCGAGGTCTTTCTGCCCGCCCAGGCCGAATCCGAGCCGGATCATGCTCATCGACCGGGCAAAGTCTGTTGTGCCCTCCGACGGCTGGGTCCGTCGCGCCTTGGAAGCCAAGCGCGACGGCGAGGCGCTCGATGTCGCCACCTGGCATCGCCTGATCGCCGGCTACGTGGATGGAACGGTCGACGAGGCGTCGATCGCGGCGCTCGCGATGGCCGTCACCTGGCGCGGGATGAGCGACGCCGAAATCGTCGCGCTGACCGACGCGATGGTGCAGTCGGGCGACGTCCTCTCGTTCGCCGGCGCGCCCGTCGTCGACAAGCATTCCTCCGGCGGCGTCGGCGACACGGTCTCGCTGATCGCGGTACCGCTGGTCGCAGCCTGTGGCGTCCCGGTCGCGAAACTCTCGGGCCGCGCGCTCGGGCACACCGGCGGGACGCTCGACAAGCTCGAGGCGATCCCCGGCGTGCGCACCGACCTGCCGCCGGCGGCGTTCATCGCCCAGGTCGAGCGCATCGGGTGCGCGATCGCGGCGCAGTCCGAGCGGCTGGTGCCGGCCGACAAGAAGCTCTACGCACTGCGCGACCGCACCGGGACCGTCCGATCCGTCGGCTTGATCGCGGCCTCGATCGTCTCGAAGAAGATCGCCGGCGGCGCCGGCGCGATCGTGTTCGACGTGAAGGCCGGCCGTGGCGCCTTCATGCGCACGACCGCCGAGGCCGTGGAGCTCGCGGAGGTGCTGGTGCGGCTTGCCGCCGGGTTCGGCCGCCGCGCGAGCGCGCTGGTCGGCGACATGGAAGAACCGCTCGGGGCCGCGGTCGGGACCGGGATCGAAGCCGTCGAGGCTCGCGATTTCCTGCGCGGCGACGAGCGCGATCCGCGCCTGGCCGAGGGCGTGCTGGCGGTCGCACACGAGATGTTGCGCGTCGGTGGGCTGGCCGACGATCAGGTCGAGCGCCGAGCGCTCGATGCGCTCAACGCGGGCACCGCCTACGCGAAGTTCGTCGAACTGCTGGAAGCGCAGGGCGGCACGCGCGCCGCGATCGACGCGATCGCCGTCCACCCGCACCGGGCCTCGGCGGTCGCGCCCAGCGCGGGGATCGTGGCCGGGATCGATACGGTCGCGATCGGTGAGCTGGCCCGCGATGCCGTCGGCGCCGATGGTCCGTTCGCCGGAATCCGGATCCTCGCACGGGTGGGGACACCGGTCCGTGCCGGCGACGTCCTGGCCGAGGTGGCGGGGCCGACGCTCGATCCGCGCCGCGTCGCCGCGGCCTTCGCGCTCGCACCGCACGCGCCGCCGCCGCGTCCGATCATCGCCGCGAGCGTGCGGGATGCGGACCTCGGTCTCTCGGCGAAGTGAAGTCGGCGTGAACGCAGGCGCGCGCATCGTCGTCACGGGGGGAGCCGGGTTGATCGGCTCCGCGCTGGTCCGTCAGCTCAATCTCGACGGCCGCGAGAACCTGCTCGTCGTCGACCGCCTGGGCACCAGCGAGAAGTGGCGGCACCTGGTCCCGCTGCGCTTCGCCGAGTACCTCGACGCCGAGGAGTTCTATCCTCGCATCGTCGCCGACCCGGAAGCGTTCGGGCCGGTCGAGGTGGTGTTCCATCTCGGCGCGTGCTCGGCGACGACCGAGCGCGACGCGTCGTATCTGATCGCGAACAACGTGCGGCGCTCGCAGGAGATCGCGCGCTGGGCATTCGCGCGCGGCGCGCGTTTTGTCTATGCGTCGTCGGCGGCGACCTACGGCCCGCGCGAGACCGGGCTGCGCGAAGATCTCGATCCGCACGCGCTGCGGCCGCTCAACATGTACGGGTACTCCAAGCATCTCTTCGATCTGTGGCTGCGCCGCGAGGGGTTGCTCGACCGGGCGGTGGGGTTGAAGTACTTCAACGTCTACGGTCCCAACGAGGACCACAAGGGCGACATGCGCAGCGTCGTTGCCAAGGCGTACGAACAGATCCGCGAGCGTGGGACGATCGACTTGTTCGCGAGCTATCGTCCCGGCGTCGCCGACGGCGAGCAGACGCGCGATTTCCTGTACGTCAAAGACGCTGCGGCGATCACGGCGTATCTCGCGGCGACGCCGCGCGCGGCCGGCCTCTACAACGTCGGGGCCGGGATCGACCGCTCGTGGAACGACCTCGCGCGTGCGGTGTTCGCGGCACTCGAGTTGCCGCCGCGCATCAGCTACATCGAGATGCCGGCCGTGTTGCGCGGCAAGTACCAGTACCGGACCGTCGCGACGATCGATCGTCTGCGCGAAGCGGGCTGGACGCGCCCGGCGACCTCGCTCGAAGACGCGGTCGCCGATTACGTGCGGCGCTACCTGGTTCCGGGGGTGTTGCTGGGCGACGAGGTCGAGCCGCCGCCGACGCTGGCCGCCGCGACGCCGGCCAGCACCCACCACAGCTGACCGACCTTCGTGTAGAAGGTCACGTCGTCGATGAGGCCGTGCGCGGCGAGCGCGAGGCCGGCGATGCCGATCGCGAGCGCGAACGGCGCGCCGCGCGCACGCACGAGTACGAGCGGCGGCACGAGTGCGGCCAGTACCGTTGCCAACAGCAACACGACGCCGCCGTCGGCAGCGGCTTCGAGATAGAGCGAGTTGGCTTGGGTGCGCACGCCGGGCGGCGCACCGTAGCGCTGCAGCAGCAGCTCGAAGTTGCCCGCCCCGACGCCGAGCAGCGGGTGCGCGCGCGCCATCGCGAGCGCCGCGTGCCAGAGGATCGGCCGCGTGCCGGTCCCGCCGGCGTCGGCGCTCTCGCCGAGCGAAGCGACGCGCGAGAGACCGCCGCTCGAGTGCGTCCAGAGCGCCAACCCCGTCAACGCGAGGACCGCGGCCAGCGCGGCGGCGGCGAGCAGCCGGCGGCCCTCGCGTCCGCGTGCCCAGAGCGCGCCGGCAATCGCGATCACCGTCTGCGCAATTCCCCCGCGCGAGAGCGTCAGCGCGACGGCGGCGCCGCCGACCAGGCTCACCGCCAGCAGCGCCGGCCATGCCGCCAGGCCCACCAGCGCGGCGGGCAACGCCAGCCCGAGCCACGCGGCGAATTGGTTGGGGCCTTCGAGCGGACCGGCAAGCCGCACGATCGCGGTGCCGTCGAACCACACGCCGGACTGCGGCTGCGCGAAATCGCGCAGGGCGACCAGCGCGACCACGATGACGGCGAGCCCGCACGCGGCAGCCAGCGGCCGCACCGCGTCGCGTGCGGCGCGCGCCGCCCACCACGCCGCCGCGAACGTCGCCGCGTATTCGAGCGCCTTGAGTGTCTCGCGCAGGGCCGGCGCGCGAAACGCGGCGTGCGGAATCGTCGCCGCGGTCGCCAGAACGAGCAGCGCGAGCACGAGCGGCGTCGCGACGGCGGCGCGCCCGCGCGGCCACGCCGCCGCACCGCGCGCGATCAAGCCCACCAGCGCGCCCACGAGCGCGGCCTAGAACGACGTGATCGTCGTGTGGCCGGCGTAGCGCGCGAGCGCGAACGGATCGACCAGCACCAGCAG
>JBEKAU010000304.1:0-4299 GCA_050015755.1 Vulcanimicrobiaceae bacterium
GCGCACCGCGCCCGCGCGCGAAGCCGACCACCGCCTCCATCGCGTCGAACAGATCGTCGGCCGAGCGCAGCTGTCCGCCGCTCGCACCGAGTTTGTGCCCCGGCGCATCGAGCGAGAACACCGAGAAGCCGTGACTGCCCAGGAACGCGCACAGCCCATCGAGATTCTGCTTGGAACTCGAGTACCCGTGGCACACGACGAGCGCGACGTCGCGCGCCCGCCGCGCCTCGTACTCCAAGACCGCGATCTGGTTGAACCCGGCGTCGACGCGATGAAGGGTAACGTTCATTTTAACGGCGCTCCGCCCCGGCTCCGCGCCCCCCACGCGATGCGTGGGGCCCCCAAACTGCGAGCGCGCGGCACCGTTGGGACGAGGCTAGCTTCCCCGAGGGCGCGCTCAAGGAGCACTTACGCATTCTCCACCCACGCGCCGTCGCCGTCGCTATAGAGTTCTTTTTTCCAGATCGCGACGCGCGACTTGAGGGCGTCGATCGCGAAGCGGCAGGCGTCGAAGGCGTGGCCGCGATGCGGGGCTGCGACGACGATGCAGACCGACGGTTCGCCCAACGCGACGACGCCGGTGCGGTGGACCATCGCGATGCCGAGCGGCCCGAAGCGCTCCTCGGCTTCGCGTGCGATCGTCTCCATCTCGGGGATCGCGACCAGCGGATACGCTTCGTAGGCGAGCGCCGCGACCGGGCGCGGATCATCGGGCGACGTCTCGCGCGTGGTTCCCAGGAAGGTCACGATCGCGCCGTGCGCGTCGGTGCGCACCGAGCGCACCAATGCGTCGACGTCGAGCGGCTCCTCGGCCAGGCCGACGATCCGCTCGCCTTCGGCCGGCATTCAGCCGCCTCCGACCGGCGGCATCAGCGCGATCTCGTCGCCGTCGTGCACCGGCGCGCCGGGTTCCACGAGGACGCCGTTGCGCGCGAACCGGGTCGAGCCGCGATACGGCACCAGCGCCGGGGCGCCGCCGGCGAGCTGCGCCCAGACGTGCTCGACGTTTGCATCGTCTGCCAGCTCGAGTTCGCGCGTCCCGCTCCCGAGCAGCTCGCGCAGCCGCGCGAAGGCGAGCACACGCACCCGCATCAGAAGCCGCCGAGGTCGGTCGTGTAGTCGTGCGCGCGCAGCCATCCGCGCGACTCATCGTGCAGACCGAGCAGGTCGATGCGGTTGCAGGTCAGCTTGTGCAGCAGCACCTCCCAGAAGTGCTGGTCTTTCTCGTAGACCTCGTCGGGGATTTGGTTCTGCTCGCGGGTGAACTCGCGCAGCGCTTCCCAATCGCGCGACGCCAGGATCGTGCGCAGACGCGCTTCGTACTCGGGGCTGGGTGCGGCGGGCTGCATCAGGCCGACTTTGCTTTGGGCGGCAGGCAAAACCGCTCGATCGCGAGCGCGACGCCGTCTTCGTCGTTGCCGGCGGTCACGTGGCGCACGGCCTGCCGTACCTCGGGCAGCGCGTTGGCCATCGCGACCCCGATCTTCGCCCAGCGCAGCATCGGCACGTCGTTGCGCGAATCGCCGACCGCCATCACCCGGTCGGGCGTGATCTGAAAGTCGGCGCACAGCCGGGCCAGCGCGTTGCGTTTGCTGGCCTCGCGGCTGAGCACCGCGCACTCCTCGAACGCGTGCCAGCTCTCATGACGGAAGCTGAGCGGAAGGTCCCCGAAGACCGACTCCATGCGCTGAATCGACTCGGTGCCCAAGAAGCGCAAGAACGTCGGTGCCGAGGTGAGGACCTCGGCCAACGAGCCGACCTCGTGCCAACCCGGGCCGCGCATGTCGTCCATGACGATCGGCGTCCCCGCCAGCCGGTAGAACGCCTCATCGGCGTAGACCGCGAAGGGGAGCCGCTCGCGCTCGGCCAGCTCGATCATCGGCATGGCGTACTGCAGCGGGACGGGGATGTGGGCCAGCGTTTTGTTGGCGCCGAAATCCTTGGTCAGCGCGCCGTGGCAACAGATGACCGGGAGATTCAGCCCCAGCTCACGCGAGACGCGGATCGGCGTGTCGACGCCGCGGCCGGTCACCAGGACGACGCGGATACCGGCCCCCAGCGCGGCGGCGATCGCGGCGCGGTTGCGGGGGCTGATGGTCTCGTCCGGCGCGAGGAGCGTCCCGTCCAGGTCGAGTGCGATGAGGTCGATAGCAGTGGGCATTCTGTGTTGGTGTTTCGGTTCCAGGGACGGGCCGGTTCTTGCAACGGCGGCCTTCTTCGATACGTTTCGCGAGCATGCGGACCTTCGTCCTCACCCTCGGGCTGGTCGTCGGGAGCGCGGCGGCGGCCGGCGCACAGCCGGGCGACCGTTGTTCCCACGATACCTTTACCATCGGCGGCCAGCGGGTAGCGGTCAACGTCTGCGCGCCCCCGGCGCCGACCGACGGCGCTGTGCCCGTCCACGAGACGGTCACCGGGCCGACTACCATAACCCAGGCGACGAGCATTCAGATCCTGACCGGCGCCGCGGTCTCCCGCGGGGTGGACGACGTGCCCTTGAGCCCGCTCGGACTGTCCTCCACCCTTCATCTCACGCTGATCTACGCCGACGGCAAGGTGGGCATCGAGCACGCGCTCCTCTTGCCCGGCGCCGTCCCTCTCAAGTAGCCGCAGGAGCCGCCTGAAACCAAGCGGTCAGAGAGTGGTTCCTGGGCACAGACATGCGGTGTCGAGCGAACTGATGTCCTGTACCAGCGTCGCGCCGGCGCTTGATGCGGCCGGACGCGCACAGTACGTCACCCAACATCTTCCCACCGGACTCTTCCGGGTGACGGATACGGCGGCCGACGGAGTCGCCTGGCGGATCAGCCCCGATCCGTTTCCGCTGGCGCCGCATACGCTGGCCGCTATCGAGACCCTCGGCAACGATCTCTACGCCTTCTACAAAGCGCTCAACACGCTCTACTTGCGCAGCGCGCGCGGCACCGCTCCGGCGTTCATCGCCGAAGAGCTCGACCGCGGCAAGCCCGAGCAGATCGTCAAGCTCGCGCGGCAGAATCGTTTCAAGCAAGACGTCCCGCGCGTCATCCGACCCGACCTGATCCTCACCGACGACGGCTACATCGCGAGCGAACTCGACAGCGTCCCGGGCGGGATGGGCTTCGTCGGCGCGATGGCACACACGTATTGCGAGCTCGGGGTCGAGAGCGTCGGTGGCGCCGACGGGATGCCCCTGCGGTTCGCGGCGATGGCCGCGGCGACGGCCGGGACGCCGCACCCGCGGGTCGCCATCGTCGTAAGCGAAGAGTCGGCCGATTACCGCGGCGAGCTGCGCTGGCTGGCGCAACGGGTCGAGCTGCTCGGCCTCGCCGACGTGATCGTGTGCGCGCCGCAGGACATCGTCTTCACCGAAGAGGCGCTGTTCGTGCGCCGCGACGACGGCCGCGAAGAGACGATCGACGTCCTCTATCGCAACTTCGAGCTGTTCGATCTGCTCAACGTTCCCAAGCAAGAGCTGATCCTCTACGCTGCGCGGCACAATCGCGTCAAGCTCACGCCGCCGCCGAAGGCGCAGCTCGAAGAGAAGGCCTCCTTCGCGCTCTTCCATCATCCGCTGCTGCGCTCGCTCTGGCGGGCCGAGCTCGGCGCCGCGGTCGACGAACGACTGCTCGGAATCTTCCCGCGCACCTGGATCGTCGATCCGCGCCCGCTCCCGCCGCAAGCGGCGATCGTCGATCTGACCGCCGGCGGTTTGCCGGTGCGCGAGTGGTCGCAACTCGAAGGCCTGGGCAAGAGCGAGCGCGATTACGTGCTCAAGCCGTCGGGCTTCAGCGAGCTGGCCTGGGGATCGCGCGGCGTCAAGGTCGCCAACGATCTCACCACCGAGGGCTGGCACGACGCGCTGCACGAGGCGCTCGACTCGTTCGAGCGCACGCCGTACGTGCTGCAGCGCTTTCACAAAGGCCGCCGCGTGCGCGTCCCCTATCTCGACACGGCAACCGGTACCGTCAAGGAGATGGACGGACGGGTGCGGCTGTGCCCCTACTACTTCGTCGTCGGTGAAGGGACGGAGCTGGGCGGAATCCTCGCCACCGTCGCGCCGGCCGACAAGCGCGTCATCCACGGGATGACCGACGCCATCATGGCACCCTGCCGGCTCGCCGAGGACGGCTTCTGAGTTCAGCCGCCGAGCAGCGCGCCCGCAAGTGGGTGCTCGCGCGGCATCGGTTGATCTGGCTGGGCGCCGGCGGCATCGTCGGTGTTCTGGTCGCGGCGTTCGGCGGATCCTGGCTGCACGGCGCGACCCGGCTCGCCGCCGGCTACGACGCTGCCGTCCTCACGGTGCTGGTGATGCTCTGG
>JBEKAU010000305.1:0-4293 GCA_050015755.1 Vulcanimicrobiaceae bacterium
ACGTCGCCGACGCGAATTGCGTCGACCACGGTCTGTCCTTCGACGACCTGTCCGAAAACCGTGTAGTTCTTGTTCAAGAACGGAGCATCGTCCAAGCAGATGTAGAACTGCGAGCCGGCCGAATTGGGATTCGACGAGCGCGCCATGGCGACCGTGCCCTGGATGTGCGGCTGGCTGCTGAACTCGGCTTCCAAGTTGTAGTCGGGTCCGCCCATGCCGGTCCCGGTCGGGTCGCCGCCCTGAACGACGAACCCCGGCTCGACCCGGTGGAAGGTCGTGCCGTCGTAGTAGCCGGCGCGCGCCAGCTTGATGTAGGCGGCGCAATGCAGCGGCGCGACGTCGGGATAGAATGCGAAGACGATATCGCCCTTGTCGGTGGCGATGCGCGCCTTGGCGGTCTTCGCCTCGGCGGCCAGGGTCGTCACTTCCTCGGCGGTGGGTTTGCTGTACGTGGCCATCGCCGGCCTCGTACCACGCCGGACTGCCGGAGACCCGCGTTAGGAAGGACGGCTGTCCTGGGTATATGAGGAGTACAGGCCGATTCGCGCCGCTGCCGCTGATGATTGTTGAGGAAGATCGCATGGCTCGCCCGAAGGTCGCTGCCCTTCGGCTGAACGTCACTGCCGATCCGCGGCGCTGCCGCTCCGTCCGCGAACGGGTCGCACGCTTCATCCGCTCCTGCGGGGTCCCCGACGGCGACACGATGGAGTTCGTCACCGCGGTCTCCGAGGCGTTCGCCAACGCGGTGGAGCACGCCCACACCCTCCGACCGATCGAGATCTCGTGCTCGCTGGTCGGCGGGACGACCCTGGTGGCCTCGATCGCCGACCACGGCACGGGGCTCTCGCTCGAGCGCGCCCTGCGGCCGGCCGACGCCCTCCCCGATGACCTGTGCGAACGAGGCCGCGGCATGCCCATCATGCGCCGCTGCTGCGACACCTTCTCGCTGCGGACGACGCCGGGCGGCGGGACGACCGTCGTGCTCGGCCGCACGCTGCGCCACGTCGACAAGGACGAACCGATCGCCAGCTGAACGGCGCGGGCATGCGTCTGCGCCGGGTGCTCGCTCTTGCCGCTTGGGTCGCGCTCGTTGCGGGCGGACCGGCCCGTGCCGACGACCTGGCACCGCCGATCGACCCGGCGATCGCTGCCGTGCTGGCGCAGGTCTCGGCTGCACGGTTGCGCGCGACCGACACCCGGCTGGTCGCCTTCGGGACGCGCAGTACGCTCTCGGAAGGCGATACCGGCGGTCGCGGGATCTTCGCCGCCCGCGACTGGGTCGCAGGCCAGTTCCGCGCCATCGCGCGCAGCAGCGGCGGCCGGCTGACCGTTCGCGACGACGACTATCTCCAGCCAGCCGATCCGGCGGCGCGCATGCCGCGGGCGGCGGTCATCTCATCGGTCATCGCGACGCTGCGCGGTGACGATCCCAGCGGCCGGGTCGTCGTGATGTCGAGCCACCTCGACTCGCGGGTCACCGACGTCGATGATGCGGTCAAGGACGCCCCGGGTGCCGACGACAACGGCTCGGCGGTCTCGGCGGTGCTCGAAGCGGCACGCGTGCTCGCGCCGCTCCCGCTGCACGCGACCGTCGTCTTCGCCTGTTTCGACGCCGAAGAGCAGGGGTTGCTCGGCAGCGCTCACTTCGCGAAGGTCTTGCAGGCCGATCGGGTGCCGGTCGAGGCGGATCTCAACAACGACATCATCGGCGCCTCGGTCGGCGACGACGGAGTCAAGCGCGACGACTCGGTGCGGATCTTCTCCGAGGCGATCCCGACCGACGCCGCGGTGGCGCGGGTCAACGCAACCGGGACCGAGAGCGACTCGCCCTCGCGCGAACTCGCGCGCTTCGTGCAGGCGACCGGCGACGCATACGGCCCTGGTTTCCACGGACAGCTGATCTTCCGCGCCGACCGGTTCCTACGCGGCGGCGACCACGAGTCGTTCAACGCCGCCGGCTTCGCCGCCATTCGCTTCACCGAGCCGCGCGAGACGTTCGCGCATCAGCACCAAGACGTCCGCGTGATCGACGGCGTGCAGTACGGCGACCTCTTGCGGTACGTCGACTTCGACTATCTGGCCAAGGTCACGCGCTACAACATCGCCGCGCTGGCGACGCTCGCGCTTGCCCCCGCGGTTCCCGTCGTCACCATCGACACGAAGAACCTCACCAACGATACGACGCTGGGCTGGAGCGCCGTCCCCGGCGCCGTCCGTTACGAGGTCGTTCGCCGCCTGAGCACCGAGGCGCAGTGGACGTCCACGCAGGACGTCGGCAACGTCACCCACGTGACGTTGCCGTATTCGAAGGACACCTGGCAGTTCGGTGTCCGCAGCGTCGACGCCGCGGGCCACCGATCGCCGGCCGGCTTCCCGACCCCGGGGCGTTAGCGGCGCGTCGCCTTCCGCCGGGCCGGCGTCTTCGCGACCTTCTTGCGTGACGTGCCGGCGCGCGACTTCTTCGCCGCCGCTTTGCGGGCCGGGCGGCGCGTGCTTCCTTCGGCCTCACGCGTTGCGCGCTGTTTGGCACGCTCCCACTTCACGCCGATCTCCTCGAGCTCGTCGGCGTCGAGCAGCTTCCTGGCGATGCCGAACACCTTCGACTCTTCTTCTTCGACGTGGTGCTTCACGCTCTCGCCGAGCACCTGAAGCTCGGCTTTGAACTTCTCGTCCGGTTTGCGGCCCGAGCGCAGCATCTCCATGAGCGCCTTCGCCACGGCGTGCTCGGTGTACGCCTCGAAGACGTCGACTTGCTGTTCCTGCTCCTCGGCGCCGCTGCGCAGCACCGCGTAGAAGAGGCGCTCCTCGATCGCGAGATGCAGCGAGAGCTTCTCCTCGATCTGGGCGGCAAGCTCGACGAGACGGTGTTCCCCGGGATCACAACCATTGGCTTCATCGATCAGCGCGCCGACTTCCCGGTGCTCTTTCTTGATGATGGTCAGAACGTCCACAGCGATACCTCCTGGGGGATTTCGCTACGAACCTTCCCTGACAAAGCATGCGCTGAAACGTCCAGCGTGTACATTCCGTCGTTCGGTACTGTACCGTACAACGAGGACGCCGGATCTTATACCATCGCGTCGATCGCTTTCGCGAGCGTGAGGTCACGGTCAGTGATGGCGTTGACGTCGTGAGACCAGGTTCGGATCGTGACCTGGTTCCAGGAGATCGCGATGTCGGGGTGGTGGTTCTGCGCGTTGGCGATCGTGGCAACGGCGTTGACGAAGGCGATGCTGCCGTCGAAGTCTTTGCGGTCGAAGGTCTTGGTGAGGGCTTGGCCGTCGTTGGTCCAGCCGGGTGGGGCGTCCATCAGATGATCCCTTCCGCGCGCATGGCGCGGAGGCTCGCGTCGGCGGCGGCGATCGTGAGGGCGACGTCGTCGTCGGTGTGGGCGGTGGAGAGGAACATGACCTCGTTGTGCGAGGGCGGCAGCAGGACGCCGCGCTCGCGCATGTGCCAGTAGAAAGCGGCGTAGGCGCGCTGGTCGTCGCGTTGCTGGTCGTCGTAGGAGCGCGTCGGCGGCCCGGGCCGAAACTTGAAGTCGACGATCGACTCCATCTGCAGCACCGCGTAATCGAGGCCGAGGTCGCGCAGCGTTGAGCGCAGGGCGTCCGCAAGCAGACGGGCGCGACGATCCATCTCGACGGAGAGTTCCGGTTGCGATTCGAGGTGGTCGAGCACGCGCAGTCCCATCGCGACCGCGAAGGGCATCCCGGCGTGCGTGCCGCCGGTGAAGCACGGGCCGTCGGGAGCGAGCACCGCCATCACGTCGGCACGGCCGCCGAAGGCGGCCAGCGGGAAGCAGCCGCCCAGGATCTTGCCGATGGTCGTCAGGTCCGGTCGGACGCCGACGCGCGCTTGCGCACCGCCCAGACCCAGCCGCAGCCAGGTGATGACTTCATCGAAGATCAGGAGTGCGCCGTGCCGATCGGCCCGTTCGCGCAGACCTTCGAGAAAGCCGGGCTCCGTTTCCACCAAGCCCATGTTGCCGCAGATCGGCTCGACGAGGATCGCGGCCAGCCGATCGCCGACGCGCGCCAGGTGGCGATCGACATCGGCGAGGTCGTTGTAGCGCGCGACCGCGAGATCGCCGACGACGGCTGCGGGGATGCCGGAACTGGTCGCGAGCGGCGTTTCGGCCGACGCGCCCGCGTCTTGCAGCGCGAGGTCGAAGTGGCCGTGATAGTTGCCGCCGAACTTGAGGATCGCGTCGCGGCCGGTGAACGCGCGCGCGACGCGCACCGCGCTCTGCACCGCCTCGCTGCCGGTCGTCGAGAAGCGCAGCTTCTCCAT
>JBEKAU010000306.1:0-4270 GCA_050015755.1 Vulcanimicrobiaceae bacterium
CGCGACTGCCCGCGTAGACGATCCCCGCCTCGTCGTCCGGTCGCGCACGCAGCCAGCGCACGAGCCCCTCGGTACTGCGCGGCGCGTGGATGACGCGGTAGGTGAGGTTGGGACGATCGAACGAGGCGACGTGCACGGCCGGCCGCTGCAGGTTGAGCTGCGCGACGACGTCGTCGCGCACGCGCGCGGTCGCGGTCGCGGTGAACGCGCAGCACGGCAACTCGGGAAAGCGCGCGCGCAAGTCGGCGATGCGGCGGTACTCGGGCCGGAAGTCGTGGCCCCACTCGCTGATGCAATGCGCCTCGTCGACGATCAGCCGCGCGATCCCCCAGCGCTCGAGATCCTCGGCGAACCCCGGCACCGAGAGCCGTTCCGGCGCGACGTAGAGCAGCTTGTAGCGGCCGTGGTCGAGTCCCTCGACGCGGCGCCGCAATTCGGACCACTCGAGTGAGGAGTTGAGCGCGGTCGCCGCAACGCCGGTCGTCTCGAGCGCGTCGACTTGGTCTTTCATCAACGCGATCAGCGGCGAGACGACGACGGTCAACCCCTCGGTGAGCACCGCGGGCAGTTGAAAGCACAACGACTTGCCGCCGCCCGTCGGCAGCAGCGCGAACACGTCGCGACCGGCAAGCACGTCGCGCACGATCGCTTCTTGTGACGGTCGGAACGTGGAGAACCCGAACCAGCGCTCGAGGGCCTCGCGCAGCTCCGCCGTCTGGACGTCCATGAGGATCATCGCCTTCGCCGTCTGCGACGAGCCGACCAGCCGGCGAGGGGCCAACGCTCGGCATGGCGACCAGGAATACCGGGCACTGGGGGCCGTATAGCAGTACGCCTGTACCGATTTCCCTGTCGCTGCGGAGGGTGCGTTGCGACTCGGTCTGTTCGTTCAGCAGCTCGGCGTGTGGGCCGAGCGACCGTGCGTCCTCACGATCACGATCCCGGCCGCCGACAGCCGCCTGGTGATCGCCGGCATTTTGCGGCCCTACTTCAGCCTGGCGTCAATCCACGGCTGGGCGCTCGTCCCGCCCGAGCAGCACGGCGGGTTCGCCGCTAGCCGGATGACGCCGCTGGAACTCGAGCACGCGAGCGGCCGCGAGGTCGTCAATGACGAGCGCGGCCTGCGGCTGCGCTTCCGGCGCGACGCGCACGCGATCTTCGAGCTCGCCCGCGACGCGGCGCTGTTCACCGGGCCGCCGCGCCGCACCCGGCCGGGCCGCTACCTCTATGTGGGCGGCCGGCGCCGGCCGGTCCCGGAGCCCTGGATGTTGGAATAGACGGCGATGGTGCTCGCGCTGGTCACGATCGCGGCGGTGCTCGCCGGGCTGCGAGTCGCCGTTCGCCTCGTCGCGACGGCGGGTGGCGCTCCGCTCGGCGCGGCGCCACCGGCACCGGCACCGGCCCGCAGCCTCGACGTCATCGTCCCCGTCCTCGACGAAGAACTGCGCCTCGGGCCGGCCTTGGCGGCGGTGTCCGCCTGCGATGCGAGCGTCGGCGCGATCCTCGTCGTCGACGGCGGCTCGCGCGATGGTACCCGCGCGCTCGTTCTCCGAGCGGCTGCGACGGACGCGCGCATCCGCCTCATCGAGGCTGGGCCGCCGCCACCTGGCTGGAACGGCAAGGCCTGGAACCTCGCCACCGGATTGCGCCACGGCGACGCACCGTACGTTGCAACGGTCGATGCCGACGCGCGGGTCGAGCCTGGCCTGTTCGCCGCCGCGCTCGCGCGGCTCGACGATGCGCGGCTCGTCGCGCTGAGCGTCGCGACGCGCCAAGAACTCGCGGATCTCGGGGCGGGTCTCCTTCACCCGGCGCTGCTGACGACGCTCGTGTATACGGCGGGGATTCCGAACACCGCGACCAGCGATCCACTCGCGGTCCAGGCCAACGGCCAGGTGTTCCTCGCCCGCCGCGACGCGTTGGTCGAGGGCGACGCGTTCGCAGTGGCGCGCGCCTCGCGCTGCGAGGACGTCACGGTTGCGCGCGTGTTGGCCGCCCGCGGCGGCCGGGTCGGATTCTACGAAGGCGACGCGGTCGTACGGATGCACGAGTCGTGGCGCGACTGCGCGCGAAACTGGCCGCGCTCGCTGACCCTGCGCGACCAGTTCGTCTCGGCCACGCACTTCTGGCTGCGTTGGACGATGCTGCTGCTCGCGCAGGGTCTGCCGCTCCCGCTGCTGATCCTCGCACCGGCCGGTGCGCTCCGCGCGGCTGCTCTCGGCCTCGTGTTCCTGCGGCTCGGCGTCCTGGCCGGGACGCGCCGCGCGTACGTGCGAGCGCCGTGGACGTACTGGCTCTCGCCACTCGCGGACCTTCCGGCGCTCGCACTGCTGGCGGCGAGCGCGCTGCGCCGACGACACATCTGGCGCGGCCGCACGCTGGTCGAGGAATCGTCGTGATCGCGCGCTGATCGCCACGATTTCGTACAACGGTCGACAAAGGTCGCAAGGAAGCAACCGAGTACACGGCCCAACACCGTTGGCATGCCGGTGTACGTCCGATCACTGGGGACGCTCGTGCTCGCGATCGCCGCACTCGCCGGATGCGGGGGGCGAGGGACCCTCGCCGGCACCCCGGCAACGGGAAGCGGCGGCCGCGTCGCGACGGCGACGGCGCGCTTCACGATCACGGTCCCACCGAAGAGCACGACGGCAGGGAAGCGCCGTGGCGCGTACGTCTCGTCGGCGACGCAGTCGATGGTCGTCACGCTGGTGAGCGCGAACGGCTCGCCGTACACCGGCAGTGCGGCGATAACGGCGGTGAACCTCACGCCGGCGAGCCCGCAGTGCAGCACGACGACGCCGGTCACGTGCACGGTCACCGTGCCGGCCGTGCCCGGCAGCGACGTCTACACGCTGGTCGCGTACGACGCGACGCAGAGCTCCTCGTCGCCGAGCACGCCGGCCGGCAACGCACTCTCGCGCACGACGACGACCGTGTCGGTCGTCGAAGGCGCTACGAATACGTTTCCGGTGACGCTCGCCGGCGTCGTCGACAGTATCACCCTCGTCCCGACGTCGACCGCGCTGACGAACGGCACCAGCACTACCATCCCGGCCTCCGTCAACGCGTACGACGCGGACGGTGCCCTCATCGCCGGGCCCGGCGGGTACACCGACGCGGCAGGCGACACGCTCACGCTCGCGCTCACCAGCAGCGACGTCGCCGTGGCGTTTTCGTCCCCGGCGATCACCACGGCGGGCGCCGGCACGACCTTGGAATACGCCGGCGCACCGACCGCCTCGAGCACCGTGACCGTCGGCGTGACCGTGCAGGGCGGTTCGATCGCCGGCAGCATCACGGGGGCGACGTTGACGGTCAGTTCGTCGGCTTCCGCGTACACCGTCACCAGCAGCGCCGACAGCGGCGTCGGCACGCTGCGTGCCGCGATCACCAGCGCGAACACCGGCGGCGGCTCGATCGTGTTCTCGTGCGGGACGCCCTGCACGATCAATCTCGCTTCGCCCCTCCCGCCGATCGAGGCGGACATGCGTATCGACGGCGGCACGTTCGGCAATGTCGTCATCAACGGCGGCTTGGCGTACGAACCGTTCTTCGTCGACACCGGTGCCGTCGTGTTCGCGAACCTGCAGATTCAGAACGCGGTCGCCCACGGCGGGAACGGTGGCGCGGCCTACGCGCCCGGCGGGGGCGGACTAGGCGCCGGCGGTGCGATCTTCGTGAACCAGGCCGGTGCGAACGTGGGCGTCGAGAACGTCTACTTCGTGAATTGCGAGGCGATCGGCGGCAACGGTGGCACGAGTGCCCCGAGCGCGTACGATTTCGGCGGCGGCGGCGGTCTCTTTTATGCGGGCGGCGCCGGGAACAACACCGACGAAACCGGCGGCGGCGGCGGCGGCGTCCTGGGGGCCGGGGCTGCCGGCGGTTCGAGCGGCGGTGCCGGTGGCAGCGGCGACGGTGGCGGCGGCTCCCCGAGCGGGGCGGCCGGCGCCACGTTCACCACCAACGCGGCGGGCGCGCACGCAGCCAGTGCGTTCGCCGCCGGCAACGGCGGGTTCGGCGGTGGTGGCGGCGGTTCCGACAATACCGGCGGCAGTGGCGGATTCGGCGGCGGCGGCGGCGGTTTCGGTGGCAACGGCGGCCCCGGGGGCGGCGGCGGCGGGAGCGCGGACCCCGGCACCGACGGTCTTGGCGGGACCCTCGTCGCACCGGTCGCCGGCGGAGCGTCGCACAACTTCATGGCGGGCGGTGGCGGCGCGGCGGCCGGCCCGGCGGTGTTCGTCTACCGCGGAACCCTGACGACGTCCGG
>JBEKAU010000307.1:0-4260 GCA_050015755.1 Vulcanimicrobiaceae bacterium
ACCCCGGCGCGCACGCGCTTTCGGCTGACGCTGATCGAGCGCACGATCGCGCAGTTGGCCGCCTACGCGGCGCGTCATCCGTTCGCCGATCTCGGCGCCGCGCTGGCCTACTGCGATCGGCTGGCCGCGGCCGAGACGGGGCCCGAGCTGATCGACGAACGCGACGATGCGGTCGTCGTCGCCTCGATCGAACGCGTGTTGCACCGCCGCTTCGCGCACGTCTTCATCGTCGACGCGCGTGCCGGCGCGTTTCCGCCCTACTACGTACCGGACGCGTTCTTGTTCAGCCCCAGCTACGGGATGATTCCGAAAGAAAGCGCGGGCGACGCGCCGGCGGCGCGCACCGCCAAGTTCAGCTGGTACGAGCACCACGCCAAACCGCGCGCCGCGTACGTGCGCGAACAGCGACGGCTGTTCGCCGCCGCGCTCGGTCGCGCCGACGAAACGGTCACGATCTCAGCCTCGGGTCGTCCGACCCGTGGAGTCGCAGCGCCCGAGCTCGCGAACGAGATCGAGCAGCTGCTCGCGATCCGCGGTTAGCTGCGGATGCGTACCTCGTCCGCGTCGAAGTGGTGACCGGTCCAGTGACCGCGCACGATCACGAACTGGCCGGGTGTGATCGTCGCGCCGGTCGGATGGATGACGGTGCCCTGATGCAGGCGCACGCGCATGCCCGCCACGACGAGGCGGTACTGTCCGTCGAACGTGTCGACGCGCCCGCGAACGTGGTTCGGGTCGGTGGCTGTCATCGAGCCGCCGGGGCCCGCGGGCATCGGTTGCGCGGACGCGAGCATGGGAGCCGTCAGTGCGGCAAAAACGCCCGCGGCGGCAAGGATATGATGAAATCTCATAATACGCTCGTTTTCCCCAGGTAGCCGGGGACCCAACACTCGCCATGCTGCGCCTGGGACCGCTGACCACTGACGCCTACGTGCGCGACGTCCTCCCGGAGTCGGCACCGCTGTGGGCGGGCGAGCGCACGTTCGCGGAGTATGCCGACGAGTTGCGCACGGCGGCGGGCTCCGCGTGGGGTCGCCGTCGCTTCCGGACCTTCGGTCTGTGGGTCGACGAACAGCTGGTCGCTTCATGCAAACGCTACGATCGCACGCTGCGCTGCGGCACGCGCCGCTTCCGCGCCGCCGGGATCGGCGCCGTGTTCACTCCACCGGCGCTGCGCGGACGCGGCTACGCGACGGCGCTGCTCGGCGCGCTGCTCGATGCCGAGCGAGCACAGGGCACCGACTTCGCCTTCCTCTTCAGTGACATCGGCGCGACGTTCTACGAGCAGCTCGGGTTCGTCGCGCTCCCCTCACGCGCGTTCACGCTACGCGCCGACACGCTCGGCGGCGAGCGCATTCCGATCGCACCGCTGGGGCCGGTCGACGAGGGTGCGATGCGACGCGTGTTCGACGCGCTCGAAGACCGCCGGACGTACGCCTTCGTCCGGGCGCCGCTGGACTGGGAATGGCAACGCCTGCGCGCCTCCTCACGCGAGCACGCCGGCCAGCCGGTGCGGCTGGGGCTGCGGCGAGGACGCTCGCTGGTCGCGTACGTGAGCGGACGGCGCGTCCCGGCTGCCGACGCCTTCGTGGTCGACGAATTCGCCTACGCCGGCGATGATGACGCGGCGGCGCTGGGGCCGCTGATCCGAGCGGCGGCCGGCGATCTGCGCAAGGTCACCGGCTGGCTGCCGCCGGCGCCCGCCCGCGCCGCCTTGCCGCGCGGCGCCGTGCGCGCCCGGCGCGATGCCTTGGCGATGGCGATCCCGTTGAGCGTCTCGTTCGCCGCGGCGTGGCGCACCGCGCTGCCACGGCTGCTCTCCGACGGCGCGGACCCGTGCTGGGCTGCCGATCACCTCTAGCGTGGACGCGACGATGCCGGACCGAACTGCCCCCGAAGAGCTCGACCGCCTGTTGGCCGGGGTCACCGCCGCCGCCCTACGGGCGGGAGCGGCCATCCGCGGCTACGAGGCCGGCTGCGAGGTCTGGACCAAGGACGACGCCTCGCCGCTGACCCAGGCCGATCTTGCCGCCAATGCGATCATCCTGGAGGCACTGGCGACGCTCGACCCGGCGACCGCCGTGATCTCCGAGGAGACCCCGCGGGCCGACGGGCCGGCGCCGGAGCGCTTCTGGCTGGTCGATCCGCTCGACGGCACCCGGGAGTTTCTCTCCGGCAACGGCGAGTACACCGTCAACGTGGCGCTGGTCGAATACGGGGAACCGGTGCTGGGCGTCGTCCACGCCCCGGCGCTCGACCGCACCTACGCGGCGGCACGCGGCCGCGGCGCGACCCGCACCGACGCCGCCGGGACCCGGCCGATCGCGGTGCGGCGCGAGGGGCCCCTGGTCGTCGTCGCAAGCCGCTCCCACGCCGGCGCCGAGCTGGCCCCGTTTCTCGCCGAGCTTCCGCCGCACACGACCGTCGCCGCCGGCAGCTCGCTCAAACTCGGCCTGGTTGCCGACGGGACCGCGCAGCTCTACCCCCGCTTCGGGACGACCTGCTGGTGGGACATCGCGGCCGGCCAGGCCGTCGCGACCGAGGCCGGTGCGCTGGTCGTCGATTTCGCCGGCGCGCCGCTGCGCTACGCCGGCAGCGACGTGCGCAATCCGTCGTTCGCGTGCACCGCGCTCCCGGTCGCGCTGATCACAGCAGCCGCAGCTCGCGCGCTTCCTCGTCGGTGAGCGAGGCGACGCGCGTCCCGAGCAGCCGGATCGGCGTACCGGCGACCTCGGAGCGCTGCCAGCACCAGCGCGAGGCCTCGTGGATGACCTCGGCGTCGCTGGTCGCGACCGCGAGCGTCGTCTGCCGCCCGGTGATCGTGAAGTCGGCGCGCTTGATCTTCACCCCGACGGTCTGCGCGCGCAAACCCTTCGCCTGCAGGTCGCGCGCCAGTTCGTCGGCCTGCTCGCGCAAGAGCGCGTGGATGCGCCCTTCGTCGGCGACGTCGTACTCGAAGGTCTCTTCGGTCGAGATCGACTTGCGCTCGCGCGACGTATCGACGGCGCGCTCGTCGACGCCGCGCGCGAGATCGCGGAAGAACGAGCCGCTGCGGCCGAACAGCTCGTAGAGCGTATCGTCGGCGAGCAGCGCGACATCGCCGATGGTGCGAATCCCGACCGCTTCGAGCCGCGGCTGCGTCTTGGGGCCGATCCCCCACAGCCGCCCCACCGGCATCGGCGCGAGAAACGCGGCTTCGGTGCCGGGCTCGACGACGGTCAACCCGTCGGGCTTGTGCAGGTCGCTCGCGATCTTGGCGGTCATCTTGCCGCGCGCGACGCCGGCACTGGCGGTCAAGCCGACTTCGGCGCGGATGCGCGCGCGCACGCGCTCGGCCAGCGCGCGCGCCGCGCCCACGTCGTCGGTCTGCGCGTCGACGAACGCCTCGTCGAGCGAGAGTCCTTCGACGGCACGGCCGCCCTCTTCGAAGATCGCGAACACCGCCCGCGAGGCGTCGCGATAGCGCGGAAAATCTGGTGGCACGACGGTCAGCTGCGGACACAGCTCGCGCGCACGATAGAGCGGCATCGCCGAGCGCACCCCGAACGGGCGCGCTTCGTACGAGGCGGTCAGCACGACCGCGCGGCGCGAGCTGCCGGAGATCGCGAGCGGGATACCGCGCAGCGCGGGGTCGTCACGCTGCGCGACCGATGCGTAAAACGCGTCGAGGTCGAAATGGACGATCATCGCGCGACCGTCCGCCACATCAGGGGACGCCGAGTGCCTCGCGCACGTAAGCGAGCGCGTCGGAGCCCAGCTCCATGAAGGCGACGGCGAAGCCGCCTTTGGCGCTCGAACGGACGATCCGGCTGGTGATCTCGTGCCGCGTCTCGCCGCTGCCCAGCACGATCGTCAGCACGGTGTCTTCGGGAAAGGTCTCGCCGGCGACCAGCAGCAGCCCGCTGCGCGAGATGTTGTCGATCGTGCCGGTGCGCTCGGGATGATCCGCATAGCGGTAACGGACGGGCACACTGACCGTGACCCGTTCGCCGATCCGCCGATTCGGTTCGCTCATCCCACCCCTCCGGTCACGGCACGCCCAGTGCCTCTCGCACGTAGCGCAACGTCGCCTCTTCGACGTGGACGAACGAGACGCCCATCGCACCCAGCGGCGCGGCCCGCACGACCTCGCCGACGATCGCGTGCGGGGCGCCGTCCTGGCCTGAGAAGCTGATGCGCAACTGCGTCCCTTCCGGTACCGCCTCCTCGGCGACCAGCAGCAATCCGTTGCGCGAGATGTTGTCGATGCGCGCGACGCGA
>JBEKAU010000308.1:0-4259 GCA_050015755.1 Vulcanimicrobiaceae bacterium
GGAAGTTGAAGAAGATGCACGCGTCGCCGTCGGCGATGGGCCGCGCTTCCCCGATGATCGTCGGCGCGACGAACTCATCGGTCTCACCCCGCGCGTAGGCCGCGCGCAGCCCCGCGAGCGCGCTCGCCGCACGGTGTTCGGCCAGCGCGGCGGAGAGCGCGTTGTAGGCCTTGTGGGTGCGGTCCCAGCGCTTGTCGCGGTCCATCGCCCAATATCGGCCTTGGATCGTCGCGATCGCATCCGCTCGGCCGTGCTCGACGCAGAAGCGGTCGACGCGCTCGAGATACCGCTCTGCCGACGAGGGCGGCGTGTCGCGCCCGTCGAGGAACGCGTCGACGACGAACGGGAGTTGGGCGTCGGTGGTGATCCCGATCAGCGCTTCGAGGTGGTCGAGCGAGCTGTGGACCTTGCCGTCGGAGACCAGGCCCAGGAAATGCAGCCGGCCGCCGGTCTCGCGCACGTGCGCAAAGCATGCCTGCAGCGTCGGGTTCGTCACCAGCTCGCCGGCCGCGATCGCTTCGTCGATGACGACGATCCCTTGCGGGACGACGCGGCCGCTGCCGATGTTGATGTGGCCGACCTCGCTGTTGCCCATCACGCCCTTGGGCAAGCCGACCGCTTCACCCGATGCGTCGAGCAGCGTGTGGGGGTACATCTCGAGCAGCCGTTTCCAGTGCGGCAAGTCGGCGGCGGCGATCGCGTTGCCGTGCGTCTCGGCGGAGTAGCCCCAGCCGTCGAGGATGGCCAGAACGAACGGTGGGCGGCGGCTCACGCGAGGGCTCCTTTGCGCGCTTCGGCGAGCAGCGCGGCGAACGAGGTGGGCTCGAGGCTCGCACCGCCGACGAGTCCGCCGTCGATGTTGGGTTGGGCGACGAAACCGGCGATGTTGTCCGGCTTCACGCTGCCGCCGTAGAGCACCCGCGCGTGCTGCAGGCCGTCGACCGCGGCCCGAATCGCGCCCATCGTCGCGTTGGCCTGCGCCGGCGTGTCGGACGTCCCGCTGCCGATCGCCCAGATCGGTTCGTAGGCGAGGACGCAGCGCGCGACGTGATCGGCGGGGATGTCGGTGAAGGCGGCCCGCGTTTGCGCCTCGACGCGCGCGCGCGCCTGCCCGGCGGCGTGTTCTTCGGCCGTCTCGCCGACCGCGACGATCGGCGTGATCCCGTGCGCGAGCGCCGCGCGCACCTTCGCGTTGACGTCGTGGTCGGTCTCGCCGCACATCGCGCGCCGCTCCGAGTGGCCGAGGATGACCCAGCCGACCCCCAGTTCGAGGAGCATCGGCGGTGCGATCTCGCCGGTGTAGGCACCGCTCTCCGCCCAGTGCATCGTCTGCGCGCCCAGGCCAATCCCGCTGCCGTCGAGTGTGTGGCGCGCGATGTCGAGTGCCGTGAACGGCGGGCAAATGACGGCGTCGACCGCGTCGAGCCGCAGCGGCATCGCCAGCAGCGCCTCGGCGAACGCCCGCGTCTGCGCCCGCGTCTTGTGCATCTTCCAATTGCCCACGATGAGCGGGCGGCTCGCGGTCACGGGCGCTCCAAGGCGGCCACGCCCGGCAAGGTTTTGCCTTCGAGGAATTCGAGCGTGGCGCCGCCGCCGGTCGAGACGTGGGTCATGGCGCCAGCGAAGCCGAGCGCGTGCGCGGCTGCCGCGGCGTCGCCGCCCCCGACCACGCTGACCGCGCCGTTGCGGGTCGCCTCGGCGATCGCCTGACCGATCACACGGGTGCCGTTCTGGTACGGCGCCTTCTCGTAGACGCCCATCGGGCCGTTGAAGACGATCGTCTTGGCCGCGCGCAGCACGGCCGCATAGGCGGCGGCGCTCTGCGGGCCGATGTCGAGGATCATCGCCTCGCCGACCTCGCTGAGCGGAACGGTGCGCGCGCTCGCGTCGGCGTCGAACGCGTCGGCCACGATCACGTCGGTCGGCAGGTGCAGCGCGATGCGCTTCTCGGCGGCGAGCGCGATGATGCGGGTGGCCGGCGTGAGGTCGGGATCGCGAAGTGAGCGGCCGACGTCGATCCCTTGTGCGGCCAAGAACGTGTTGGCCATCCCGCCGCCGATCACGAACGCGTCGACGTTGGCCATCAGGTTCTCGAAGACGCCGACCTTGTCGGCGACCTTGGCGCCGCCGATCGCGCAGACGTACGGGTGCACGGGATTGCGCGTCAGGCGCCCGAGCGCTTCGAGCTCGGCCTGCATGAGGAAGCCCGCGTACGCGGGCAGATCGGCCGCGACGCCGGCGGTCGAGGCGTGCGCGCGATGCGCGGTGCCGAACGCGTCGTTGACGTAGAGATCGCCGCTGCGCGCCAGCTCCTTGGCGAAGGCGGGATCGTTGGCTTCTTCGCCGGCGTGGAAGCGGACGTTCTCGAAGAGCGCGAAGCCGCCGTCCGGCAGCGCCTTCGAGGCCGCGACGGCCGCCTCACCGACGCAATCGTCGACGAACTGCACCGGCGTGCCGAGCAGCTCGGTGAGCCGCGCCGCGATCGGGCGCAGCGAGTATTTCGGATTCGGCGTCCCGTCCGGGCGGCCCAAGTGCGAGAGGATAACCGTCTTGGCGCCGTGCTCGTGCAGCCAGCGCAGCGTCGGGAGCGCGGCGGTGATGCGCGTCTCATCGGCGATCGCACCGTCCTTCATCGGGACGTTGAGGTCCTCACGCAGCAATACGCGTTTGCCGCGCACCTCGGCGTCGGCCAGGGTCTTGAAACTCATGAGAAACTCATCGGAAGTGGGCGGCGATGAAATCGAGCGTGCGCTGGTAGATGTCGGCTTGGCGCACCGGGTCGCTCGGGAAGTGTCCGTCGACCGGATAGGCGACCAGCGTCGCGTCCTTGTGGTTGTCGCGCAGCGCGCGCCAGTACATCGACGAGGTCGCGAACGGGTCGCGGTTGTCGCCGATGTCGGAGAGGATCAGCACCGGCGTCGTCACGTCGTGCGCGTAGGTGATCGCCGAGGCGCGCTGCCACTCGGCGCGATTGGCGGCCACGTACGGCGAACCGTGGAAGAGCGCGACGTCGGAGTCGGAGTCGTCGGCGACGCCGTAGTCGGTCGTCCAGTCGTTGACCGACGCACCGGAGACGGCGGCACGCCACAGGTGATATTTCGAGATCATCCAGGCGGTCATGATGCCGCCGTACGACCAGCCGAAGACACCGATGCGGTGGTCGTCGACGATGCCGCGCGAGCGGACGGCGTTCACCGCGGCCATGATGTCGCGGCCGGGGCCGTCCTCGGGATCGTAGAGGACGCCGCGCTGATAGGCGATTCCGAGGTTGTCGCTGCCGCGGTAGTTCGGCTGCAGCACGAGCCAGCCGCGCGCGGCGGCAAGCTGCGCGAAGCGGTCGAAGACGCGCACCGAGGCCGACGTCGGGCCGCCGTGGATGTCGACGAGCAGCGGATAGCGATGTCCCGCATCGTAGCCGACCGGATAGGTGAGTACCGCGTCGCCGTGCGGTCCGAGCGAGGTTGGGAAGTCGAAGCTGTCCGCGTGCGCGAGCGCGTGCGCCGCGATCGTGGCGTTGTAGTCGGTCACCTGAACCGGCGGCGTGCCGGGGACCCGCACGTACAGCTCGGCCGGCTGCGTCGTCGACTGGCCGACGAAGACGAACGTACCGTCGTGCGCGATCGCATGGTCGAGCGATGAGGTGATCGAGAGTCCGTTCAGCTCGACGCGGCTCGCCGCCGTCCCGTCAGCCGGCGCATGCAGCAACGCAATACTCGTCCCGTCGTGCGCGGTGAGCAGCAGCGCGTGCGAGTCGGGTTCCCACACCGCCGCCTGCACGGCGCGATCGGAGGTCGACGCCAGCGCAGTCCCGCGATCGCCGGCCGGCGTCGTGACGTAGGCGGTCGTCGGGTTGACCTGATTGTCGCCATTGGAGTGCAGGTAGGTGAGGTGCGTGCCGTCGGGCGCGAAGCGCGGATCGCTCTCGTAGCCGGTATGCCCCGTCGGCGTGCGGAGTTGCTTGGTGACGACGTCGACGACCGTGACCAGGCCGTGATCGGCGTCGTTGAGGATCGCGTTGGGCGTGCGAACGAACGCGATCGAAGCGTCATCGGGCGACCATGAAAGCGTCGAGGCGGCCTCGCCGGTGGCGACGCTCGCGCTGCCCGTCATCAACTGCACCGCGTGGCCGCCGTCGGCGGCGATCAGGAACAGGTGCACTGGTTTAGGTGCGCCGCGCGTCGTGATGGGTTCGGTCGTGAAGACGAACGCGTCGCGGAAGCGTGCCGCACCGTGCTTCTTCGGATCGGCGTCACCCGCGG
>JBEKAU010000309.1:0-4251 GCA_050015755.1 Vulcanimicrobiaceae bacterium
CACCCTGACGTCGTCGACCCGCGTCGCGCTGCCCGCCAGCATTCCGAGTCCGAGCGTTGAGCCGGTCAACTGGGAGACGGCCTTTGCCGTCCCCACGCTCGCGGCGGCGACGACCTACCGGGTGACCGCGAGCGACGCCAACGTCGCGCCGAACTGCCCCGGCGCCGGCCCCACCACCCTGGGCGAGTTCACCACGAAATAAGTGGGTTCGCCTTTCGGCGAACCCGTCGCGGTCCACGCTTCGCTGCGGTTCGCCTGAGCGGCAGTTTTAGGCGCGCGGGTCGTTGGGGCGGTCGGCGAAGATCAGCGTCGGCAGTTCCTTCTTCTCGACCACTTCCTTGTTGATGACGCACTTCTTCACGCCGGTGAGCGAGGGCAGGTCGTACATCACGTCGAGCATGATCTCTTCGAGGATCGAGCGCAGCCCGCGGGCGCCGGTCTTGCGCGACTGCGCCTTGATCGCGATCGCGATCAGCGCTTCCTTGGTGAAGGTCAGCTCGACGCCGTCCATCCCCATGATCTTCTGGAACTGACGCACCAGCGCGTTGCGCGGCTCCACCAGGATGCGACGCAGCGCGAGCTCGTCGAGCGCGTCGAGCGTCACGACGATCGGCAAGCGACCGATGAACTCCGGGATCAGCCCGAATTTGAGCAGATCTTCGGGCATCAGCTGCTGCAGCAGCTTGGCGTGCCGGGCGTCTTTCTTCGACTCCGGATTGGCGCGGAAGCCCAGCGAATTCGACGACACGCGGCCCTCGATGATCTTCTCGAGACCATCGAACGCGCCACCGCAGATGAACAGCACGTTGGTCGTGTCGATCTGGATGAACTCCTGGTGCGGGTGCTTGCGCCCGCCTTGCGGCGGCACGTTGGCCGTCGTCCCTTCCAGGATCTTGAGCAGCGCCTGCTGCACGCCCTCACCGCTCACGTCGCGCGTGATCGACGGGTTCTCGCTCTTGCGGGCGATCTTGTCGATCTCGTCGATGTAGACGATGCCCTTTTCGGCGCGCTTGACGTCGTAGTCGGCGGCCTGGATGAGCTTGAGCAGGATGTTCTCGACGTCCTCACCGACGTAGCCGGCCTCGGTGAGCGAGGTCGCGTCGGCCATCGCCAACGGTACGTCGAGGATCTTGGCCAGCGTCTGGGCCAGGTACGTCTTGCCGGAGCCGGTCGGGCCGACGAGCAAGATGTTGCTCTTCTGCAGCTCGACTTCTTCGGGGCTGCCGGTCGCTGCGCCGCCGTTCACGCGCTTGTAGTGGTTGTAGACGGCAACCGCCAGCGACTTCTTGGCCCGCTCCTGGCCGATGACGTACTGATTGAGGATGTGGTTGATCTCCTTCGGCTTCGGAATGTTCCGCAGCCGAAGGTTCTCGTCGACGTTCTTGTAGAGCTCTTCCTCGATGATCTCGTTGCAGAGCTCGATGCACTCATCGCAAATGTAGACACCGGGGCCAGCGATCAGCTTGCGCACTTGCTCCTGCGACTTGCCGCAGAAGCTGCACTTGAGCTGACCTTTCTCGTCCCCGAAACGAAACATGCGTTGACCTACAGGCTTTGAGTGTTGGGCGCGACGGTACGGTTTTCTTTGGTGAAGACGGAATCGACGATCCCGTACTCTTGCGCTTCCTGCGAGGTCATGTAGTAGTCGCGCTCGATGTCTTTGAGGATCTTGTCGATGGGCTGCTTGGTGGTCTGCTCGTAGATGCCCGCCAGGGTGCGCCGCGTCGCGATCAGGTCGCGTGCATGGATTTCGATGTCCGTCGCCTGGCCACCCACCTGCTGGACCCACGGCTGGTGGATCAGGATCTTGGCGTAGGGGAGGGCAAAGCGCTTCCCAGCGGCGCCGCCGGTCAGCAGGATCGAGGCCATCGAGGCGGCCATGCCGGCGCAGATCGTCGCCACGTCCGGCTTGATCAGCTGCATGCAGTCGTAGATCGCGAGCCCCGCGGTCACCGACCCGCCGGGGCTGTTGATGTACATGTCGATATCTTTATCGGCATCTTCGCGCTCCAGGAAAAGGAGCTGCGCGATGACCAGCGAGGCCATCCCATCGTCGATCGGCCCCTGGACGAAAACGATGCGTTCTTTGAGCAGGCGCGAGTAGATGTCGTACGCGCGTTCACCGCGTGCGCTCTGCTCGACGACCATCGGTACCAAGTGTCCCATGTGCGCGCTCCTAAACCTAGTCTGATGCGACTTCAGTTGCAGGGACGCGTTTGGCCTGCTCGATCAGCCGGTCTATGGTCTTGGTGCGCACGATCCCGTCGATCATCGCCCCCACGTTCGACTGGAGTGCCTGGATGATCCGTTCGCGCGGCTGGCCGTATTGCGCGGCGAGGGCGTCCAGCTCGGCTTCGACATCCGCCTCGGTGGCTTGGATGCCTTCCTTCTTCGCGATCGCCTCGATCAACAGGGTGGTCTTGACCCGCCGTTCGGCCTCCGGGCGGAACTCTTCACGGACCTGCACGTCGCTCTTTTCGCTCTGCGCCAGGTAGTCGGCCCACGGGATGCCGGCTCGCTCGACATATTGCCGCGAGTCGGCGAGGAGGCCGTCGAGCTCGCGCTCGACCAACACCTCGGGCAGTGGGAAGTCGTTGGCGGCGACCAGCGTGTCGAGCAGTTGGCTGGACATCTGGCGGCGCGCATTGCTCTTCACCTGCTCGTCGAGGCGGCGGCGGATGTCGGTCCGCAGGTCATCGAGCGTCTCGGCCCGCGCCGAAACACGCTTGGCCAGCTCGTCGTCGAGCGGGGGCAGCTCGGGCTCCTTGACCTCGTGGACGGTGATCGTGAAGACGGCCTGCTTGCCGGCCAGGTCCGCATTGGCGTACGGGTCCGGGAAGGTTGCCTCGACGTCCTTCGTCTGGCCGACGGTCATCCCGACCATTCCAGCGGCGAAGCCGGGGATGAACTGGGCTTCGTTGACCTCGGTCTCCTGCGCTTGGGCCGTGCCGCCGTCGAACGGAACGCCGTCGATCTTTCCTTCATAGTCGATCGTCACGGTGTCGCCGAGCTGGACGGGCCGATCGACCGGGACGAGCGTCGCGGCGTTGCGGCGCAGCTGGTCCAGGGTCCGGTCGACGTCCTCGTCGGTCGCCACTTCCGGTACGGCGGTCACCTCGACGCCGACGTAGTCGGTGGGTTCGATCGGCGGGCGGATCGGGATGACGGCCTTGAAGCTCGGGGGCTCGCCCGATTCGCCGCCGACCAGGTCGACGGACGGCTGCGCCAGCGGCTCGAGGTGGTGTTCCTCGATCGCGGCGCGATACTTCGACGAGAGGAGCTCTTCGAGCGCCTGGTCGATGATCTGGGCGGTCCCGTAGGTGCTCTCGAAGATCTTTCGTGGCACCTTGCCCGGCCGGAACCCCGGTACTTTCGCATTGCGCGCCAGACGGCGGAACGCGGCGTCCTGCGCTGCGCTATACTCCTCCGGCGTGATGCTGATCTCGAGCTCGACACGGGTTGGGTCGAGCGGTTTCAGCGTCGAGGGCACGGGTCCGGGGAACCTCCAGATGTGGAGACGGCGGGCAAGCGGCCCGCCGTCGAATCGTTCATGGAGCGGAAGACGAGATTTGAACTCGCGACCCTCGCCTTGGCAAGGCGATGCTCTACCGCTGAGCTACTTCCGCGCGAGGCCGGTGGCCATTGTTCCGTGACCCCCGGCGCGAACCCTCGGACTATACCGAAGCCCCGCCCCCCCGTCAAGCCCGAAAGCAGCAAGGCCGGCGGACCGCAGGATGCGCAGCATCCGAGGACCGCGATGGGTTCGGCGCTCGTCAAGAGCGCCGAAGCCTCTGGGCACACTGAGACTCGAACTCAGATGGGTCGCCCCACGGGAACCTAAATCCCGCGCGTCTACCAGTTTCGCCATGCGCCCCCGGCGGCACGGTTCGCCTCGGATGATCCTCGCTCCGCCAGCGGCGGACCGCAGCGAAGCGAGGACCGCGAAGGGTTCGCCCTCAGGCGAACCCACTAGGTGAGGGTGAAGTCCAGGTCGCCGAGCTTCGAGATGCGGGTGCGGATGCGGTCGCCGGGCTTGAGCCACACGCGTTGGCCCTCGGGGTGACCGAGGATCACGCCGCTCGGCGTGCCGGTGAAGATGACGTCGCCCGGCTGCAGCGTGATGAACTGCGAGGCGTAGCTGATCACGTGCGCGACCGAGAAGATCATCAGCGAGGTGTTCATGTCCTGGCGCGGCGTCGTCTCGTCGTTGACGAACGTCTGCACTTGCAGCGTTTGCGGATCGGGGATCTG
>JBEKAU010000310.1:0-4249 GCA_050015755.1 Vulcanimicrobiaceae bacterium
TCACCGTATTGCCGGCGGTGTCGGTCACCGTCGCGCTCGTCCCGGACGAGTTGACGGTGATGGTGAGGTTCGTCGTCGAGGTCGCCGTGCCGGCGACGCCCGCGGCGTCGACGAGCGTTCCCGCCAGCGCCGGGTTCGCGGCGATCGTGTCCGTGCCCGCGACCGCGCCGGTGGCGTCGGGCGTGTACGTGATGGTCGCCGTGTGCGCGTTGCCGAGCGAGTCGTAGAGCGTCGTCGTGATCGTCTCGGGCGTCGTGCCCTGCGAGGGCGGATTGCCCGCTTCGACCGAGGCGAGTTCCGAGGCCCAGTTCGACTGGTCCAGATTGCCGCTGTACGAGGCGTCGAAGACCTGGTCGCCGGTCGGACCGAACTTTTCGCTGCCGTTCAGACCGGTGCCGACGGCTTCTTCCGCCAGACCCAGCGGAATGTTGATGTCGCCTGCCTGATTGCTCTGAACGATCGTGCCGGCGCTGTTGGCCATCCAGCCTTGGACCGCGAGGCCCGAGGACGGATCGTAGAGCAGGCCGTTCTCGTTGAGCGAGAAGTCGCCGTTGCGCGTGTACGTCGGCGAGGACGATCCGCTGGGCGAGCTCAGGATGAAGAACCCGTCGCCGTTGATGGCGAGGTTCGTGTTGACGCCGGTCTGATCCATCCCACCTTCGGAGAAGTTGGTATCGATCGAGCCGACCTTGACGCCCAGGCCGTAGTACTGGCCATCGACGCCGCCGTTGTCGGTCGTCGGCGCGGTGGCGAACTGCTGCGCCTGATAGAGCAGATCTTCAAAATTGACGTTCTGCTCTTTGTAACCCGTCGTACTGACGTTCGCGATATTGTTCGAGATGACGTCCAGCTGGTTCTGATAGGCTTCCAGACCGGAGACGCCGACGAACAACGAGTCGAATCCCATTGTTCAGTTGACCTTTCGTGTCATCGAGTCACGAAGCGTCGTTCGATCCGCTTCGTGCGGGAGCCCCACAGTGTGGTCCACCCCCGGGAGGTTGATGAAAATCAGCCGCATCACTCGATGATGGCGGCGGAGTCGATGTTGGTGAAGACGTTGTCCTTCATGCTCTGCTGATCCACGGCGGTGATGACCGTCCGATTCGTGATCGAGACGACCATCGCAACGTTGTGGACCATGAACAGGGACTGTTTGGCACCCTTGGCGGCCGCTTTGTCGGCCATCTCGCTCATCTTGTTCACGTCATCTTGCGTGAGCGAGATATTGCGCGATGCGAGGCGCGCTTGCGCGTGCGCCGAGAATTTGAGCGGCTCGGTCTTGACCGGTGTGCTCGTCGTGCGCAGGACGTCGCGGAAGCTGGACCCGCCGGTAGGCGGGAGCTGGACCGGAACGCCTTGCGGGCGGACGGGCGTGATCGGCGGCAGTTGCACGCCGTCGATCTTGGAGTCGGCCATCTAACTGCCCGAGCTGCTCGGAGTCGACGACGACGCCGCGCCGATGCTCAGGATGCCCGTGGTCGGAATCAGCAAGGTGTTGCCTTGCGCGTCGGTCTCCAGCTGTCCGTTGGAGCCCATGAGCGTGAACTCGGGGGTTCCGTTGACGACCGAGATCGTCTGGATCGTACCGTTGACGGTCTGCGCGTTGCCGTTCGCGTCCGTGTACTGCGCCGACACCTGCTGGCCGATCAGGCTCGCAGACTGCATGACGGAGAAGTTGGACTGGAACGTCTGGAACTGCGAGGCCAGGTTCGTCTGCGACTGCAGGGCCGAGAACTGCGCCAGCTCCGCGACGGACTGTGTGTTGTCCATCGGGTTGAGCGGATCTTGGTTCTGCAGCTGCGTGGTGAGCAGCGTGAGGAACTCGTTCTCCGAGATCGTGCTGTTTGCCGAACTCGTCGAGGTCGAGGACGCCCCGCTGGCCGACGCCCCGTTGTTGACCAATTGGCCGATTGAGGTAGACATCGTGCCCTTCCTAGGCGAGGTAGTTGAGTGCGCCCAGCGCCGTAGACGCGGTGTAGATCGGCGGACCGATCTGCGGCGCGGCCAGCAGCGAGGACTCATCGGTCTCGGCATCGCCCTCGTCGGTCGCGCCGATCGCGCCGACGCGATGCGCCGACCCGTTGCGCGAACGCGACTGCGCGTCCGATCCCGTGCCGTTTCCACTCGTCGAACCGCTCCCGGTGCCGAGCCCGACGGTGAAGCTCTGGAGCTTCAACCCCGAGTCGGCGAGCGTGCGCGCGAGCTGTGCCTGTCCGCCTTGCAGCGCCGATTGCGCTGCGGGCGTCGAGGCGGTGACCGTGGCGTCGACCGAACCGCCGGAGACGACCAGCTTGATGCTGACGTCGCCGAGCGAATCGGGGACGAGCCGCAACCGCACCGTCGACGAGCCGTCGGCGGTTTGGAGCGACACCCCTTGCAGGACCTGTTCGACGACCGCGTTCGCGTCGACGTTCTGCGCTTGCGGCAGCGTCGATGCGAGCGTGGGCGGCGCGACGGCGGTCGCGTCGCGGCCCGCCCCGGTGAGGAGTCCGCCGGCCGCTTCGAGCGAAGCGATCGAGGAACTCGCCGACGAATCGGCCGCAACCGCGGCCGGCCCGCTGTCTTTGGTCGCCGGCATCGCATCGGCGCGCGCGAGCGCGGCGCTGAACGCCTGCGTGAACGCGTCGACCGTCTTCACCGCCGCCGCTGCGGCGGTGGTCGCGGTGCTCGCCTCGGCGTTGCCCGCGTCGGTGGCTGTCGGAGCGGCCACCGGAGCCGTCGCCGCGAGGGCGTCGGTCGCGGTTTCGGTGGTGGTGGTTTGCGTCGCCGTCGTGGCCGAAGCCGCGAGCGTCGCGCGCGCCAGAATGCGACCGATGGTCGTGTCGCCGCCGGTCGCGACCAGCGTGACCGGATCGACCGCGACGGTCCGCTGATCCTGGGCGCTCTGCGCGCCCAGGGTCGCTGCGATCGTCGTGGGGGGAGTCGGAACCGCGCGCGCGTCCCAGCCGCCGGATTTCGGATCGGTCGAGGTGCCGCCGGTCGCCAAGACCGGAGACGTCACGACGGGATCCGCGGCGACGGGCTGGGCGTTGGGCGGCGCGGGCCGCGAGGACACGGGAACCGGGCCCGTCGACGATGCGGTCGACGTGCTGGTGGTCGAGGTCGCCGCCGCTTGCGCGGTGACGGCTGACGACGCGGGGGCCGCGAGCGCTGCGAGCGCATCGCGGAGGATGCTGTCGGGAGTGGGGGCCGGTGTTGCTCCCGCCTGTTCGGCGTCCGAGCTCTGTCCTGCGATCATTCGGATCGGTTGCCCCTGGTCTCCGTTCGTCACCCTCGTCACCAGGCCGGCCAGTTGCCGGAACCTCGTTACGAGGGCTGACGCCCTCTCGGCGTTCGTGAGCGGTGGACCGGTGTTTGCGGCGCTCATCGCCGCACTGAACGCTTGCGTGAGTTTCGCCTTCGCGGCTGCGGTCGAGATACCGAGCGCGGACGCGAGGGACGACGCCATCGAATTCGCCAGCTTCGTGACCACGTCACTTGCCGACGTACCCGCGTCGAGAAGACGTTCGATCTGCGCTTGCAGGTCGGCGTCGAGCGAGGTCGTGGCGGTCGTCGCAGTGGACGCCGTCGTGGTCGTCGTGCTCGCGGCGTTGCTCTTGGCGGACGCACGCGAAACGATCGAACCGTCGAGCTGGCTCTTGAACGTGGAATCGCTGCCGATCGCGTTGGACGCGACGGTTTGCTTGCCAGCACCATGACCCGCCCCGGCGAGGGTCGGGATCGAGATTGCGTTCAGGGTGTCACCTCCCTTCGTCAAAGGTCGGAAAGACGTCCGGACGGACGCCTCCCCAGGGTTATCGGCGGGAAGCCTCCGAGACCTGAGCGTAGGCCGCGCTGACCTGGGCGCCGAGCTTGGGAGGCAGGGCGTTGAGCACCTCGGCCGCGTCGTCGGGGTCCATGGCGCCCAGGATCCGGGTGACCTCCGCCACCGGCAGCCGCTGGGCGAGCGCCGAGACCTTCTCGGGGTCCATGGCGGCCCAGGCCGCAGCCAGTCGCTTCTCGTCATCGCTGGACGGAGCAGCCGCGGTCGCGCCGGTGCTGGCCGTCGTTTCCGTTGTCGCCGCCGTCCCCGACGCACCGGGGGCCGGGCGGACCGCGACGGCCGGTGTCGGGTGGGGCTGGGCGAGCATCTGCTGGACCTGCTGCTGCGCGGCGGCGACCCGGGCGTCGTCGGCGGCTTGCGCCTGGCGCGACTGCTCGAGCTGCCCGTTGAGGGTGCGGATCTCCCGGTTCCGATCGACGATCGTCG
>JBEKAU010000311.1:0-4233 GCA_050015755.1 Vulcanimicrobiaceae bacterium
CGCTCATCACCCAGGGCGGCACGGTCGTGGGTTCGGAGCTGGTCGGGCAAAACTTCAGCAAGCCCGGCTACTTCCACCCGCGTCTGTCCGCGGCGGGGAAGGGCTACGATCCGACCCAGACCGGCGGCACCAACTTTGGGCCGACCTCGAAGAAGCTGATCGACGGCACCAAGGCGGCAATCGCCGCGCTGCGCAAGGACAACCCGGACGCGACCGGGCCGATTCCGGCCGACCTGGTGACGAGCAGCGCGAGCGGTATCGACCCCGACATCTCGCCCGACGGCGCGTACTATCAAGCCGCGCGGGTGGCGAAGGCACGCGGCCTCTCGGTCGACACCGTGCGCGCAATCATCGCCGCCCACATCACCCCGCGCACCCTCGGTTTCCTCGGTGAGCCGCGCGTGAACGTCCTCGCGCTCAACCGCGCGCTCGACGCCCAGCAAACCGCCCCGGCGCACTAGCGCGCCGACGCGCGCCCGACGACGACGCCGCTGGCCGGATCGCATCCGGCCACGGTTCGTCGCGTCCACCGGAACCCGTTCTTTCGACGCGAAGGAGGTCCCAATGCGTCTTCGTCTTCTCCTGTCCCTGGTGCTCGTCGCATTCCCGCTCGCGGCGCGTGCGCAAACGCTCGCGCCGATGAGTCCGACGCCGACCACATCCCCCACACCCGCGCCCAGCGCGTCACCGACCGGCGACTATTGCAGTAACGGAGGGCTCGGCGCGCTCGTCAGCCGGCCCACGCAGACCAACTCCGTGTGCGTCGTGCCGTCCGGCCACACCCTGATCGAGACCGGCTATCAGAGCCAAACGGTACTCGGCGGTGCCGCCGGGCTGACATACCAAAGCGTTCCCGATGCAACGGTCCGCATCGCGAGCCCGCTCCACGACGTCGAGGTGCAGGTCTTTCCGCCGATCGCGTATCGCGTCGACGGCACGTCGGCGACCAGCGACATCGGGATCGGACTCAAGTGGCAGATCGCCGCGACGCCAACCTTCGCGTACGGGGTGAGCGCCTCGAACACGCTGGTGACCGGGACCAATCCGCTGACCAACGTTGCCGGACTGGGGAGCGCGACGGTACCCACCCAGAACTACAGCGCGCAGTTCGCCTGGCAACTCGGCAAGGTCTTCGGCCTCGCCGGTGGACTCGAACTCAGCGAGCTCGCGTCCGCGCTCGCGACCGGGCCACAACACTACGCCTCGACGCTGCCTTCGCTCGAGCTGAGCGACGCGCTTCCGGCATCGTGGTCGCTGTTCGTCGAAGGCTTCACGCAGTCGCACGGCGAGGGCCCGGGAACGCCGACGCACGTGTGGGGCGACGCCGGCGTGAGCAAGGACATCGGTTCCGCACAGCTCGACGTGGAATACGGCGCGTCGAATGCAATCGTGGTCGCACCGTCCCTCCCCCTCGTGCGCCGCCACTACGTGGGTGCGGGCGTGAGTTACGAGTTCTGACGCCCCCGTAAGGGTTTGCCGCGCGCGGGTCCAAAGACCGGCGCATGCGCTCCGGCAGACCGATGGGCCCGCTCGCTGTCGCCGCCCTCGGCGTCGTGTTCGGCGATATCGGGACCAGCCCGCTCTATACGCTGCAGACCTGCTTCACGACCGCGCAGGTGAAGCCGACCATCGAGAACGTGCTGGGCATCGTCTCGCTGCTGATCTGGACGCTGTTCCTGGTCGTGTGCGTCAAGTACGTGACCGTACTGATGCGGATCGATCACGACGGCGAGGGCGGCATCCTGGCGCTGCTCGCGCGGGCCGAACCGCCCAAGGTCCTGGGCGTCCCCCTGCGCGCCGATTGGTTGGTCTGGGTGATCGTCATCGGCGGCGCCATGATCATCGGCGACGGGATGATCACGCCGGCCATCTCGGTCATCTCCGCGGTCGAAGGGCTCAGCGTCGCAACGACCGCGGCGCAGCCGATGATCGTGCCGATCTCGGCGGGGATCCTGATCGGCCTGTTCGCGATCCAATTTCGCGGCACGCAGAAGGTCGGCTCGGTGTTCGGCCCGGTGATGATCGGCTGGTTCGCGGCGATCGCACTGGCGGGCGCGATCGCGATCGTCCACCATCCCGTCGTGCTGCGCGCACTCGACCCGATCCACGCCGTCCGGTTCGTGACCCACCACGGCATCTTCGGCTTCCTGATCTTCGGCGCGATCATCCTGGGCATGACCGGCGCCGAGGCACTCTACGCCGACATGTCGCACTTCGGCCGTATCCCGATCACGCTGGCGTGGTACGTGTTCGTGCTGCCCGCGCTGGTGCTCAACTATGTCGGTCAGGGCGCGCTGATCGCCACCGATCCGGCCGCGCTCGCCAACCCGTTCTACGCCCTCTCGCCCGGCTGGGTACTCCTGCCGATGGTCGCGCTCGCGACCGCGGCGACGATCATCGCCTCACAATCGCTGATCTCGGGCGCCTTCACGCTGACCGAGCAGGCGATCGCGCTGAACCTCTTCCCACGCGTGCGTGTCGTCCACACCTCGGAGGACGAACGCGGTCAGGTCTATGTCCCGCTGGTCAACGCGGTCTTGGCGATCGTGTGCGTCCTGTTGGTCATCACCTTCCGCAGCAGTGCACGGCTGGCGGCGATGTTCGGCCTGGCGGTGTCGGCGACGATGCTCGCGACCGACATCGCCTTCTTCGTCGTCGCGACGCGCGTGCTGCGCTGGCCGCGTGCGTTCGTCTACCCGTTCACGATCGCGTTCGCAGCGCTCGACGCGACCTTCTTCGTGGCCGGCTTGCCGAAGTTCATCGACGGCGCCTGGGTCCCGCTGGTCGTCGCGGCGGTGATCAGCGTCGTTTCGATCACCTGGCTCAACGGACGCCGCGCGGTCGTGAGCACGTTGCACGGCAGTCAGCAGCCGGTCGAGGCGTTCCTCAAGGAGCAAGAAGACGCCGACACGACGCCGCCGGAGGGAACGGTCGTCTTCCTGACCGGCGATCCCACCGGCGTGCCGTTCGTCGCCAACCACCGCTGGCTGCGACCGATCGTCGCCCAGGAGCGGCTGGTCTTGCTGACCGTCACGCCGGTCCCCATCCCCTACATCGACGATGGGACGCGCGTGCACATCGAGCGTGTGAATCCGCGCCTCATCCGCGTCTCGGCGAAGTTCGGCTACATGGAGCGGCCGACGCTCGCGCCGATCCTGCACCAGTGCGCGCGCGAGTCGCTCGAGATCGACAACGCCCACACCTCGGTCGTCTACGCCAACCCGGTCATCGTAGCCAAGGGCGCCGGTGGCCTGCCGCGCTGGCAGCGGCTGCTGTTCGCGTGGCTGCAGCGCAACGCCCGCACGCTCGCCACCGAGCTCGACATCCCACCCGAGCGGCGGGTCGAGCTGAGCGTCGACACGCCGGTCTGACGTTAGTACTGCAGGTGATAGCGCAGGCCGTAGATCGCCACCGGCCCGCGCGCCGTGTTGTAGGCGGGGTCCACCACGCGCTGGTAATCGAAGGTGATTCCGACGTTGCGGGTGAGGCCGATTTTGTAGTACGTCTCGAGGATCTTCTCGCCGCCGTACGAGAGGCCGCCGTCGCCGACGAGAATCCCGTCGCCTCCCGCGGCGAAGTACTGCTGCGCGGGGGCGGAGATCGCGTTGAGAGCCTCGGCCACGCCGATGCCGTCATTCGGCCGGTGATAGAGCCCGCCGTCGATCGAGAGGCCACCGGAGAGCGAACGGTCGATGTCGGCGAACTCGTACGCCTCCCAGGTACCGTTCATCGCACTCGCCCGCATGAACACCCCGACGTGCGGCGCGATCTCCTGCGCCAGGTTGATCCCGGCGCCGGTCTTCCAGTGTTTCGTGGTGCGCGCGAGCGCGGTGGACGGCGGCGCCCCGGTCGCCGCCGCGAGTGCGAGCGCGTCGGCGTACGAGCCCATGCGGCCGTCGTCGGCATACGCGAGCACCTTCACCGCACCCGGATGTCCGCCGAACAAATTCGTGCGCTGCTCGAATTCGACCATCGGCGAATACTCGTCGAACGGCGTGTGCTCGATCTCGATCTGATTCGGCACCGCCGAGAGTTGGAAGATCCCGACCCGCAGCGTCGACTGCGTTCCGACCAGCTCTGCCGTCACGCCGTCGCTGTAGCCCCAGGCGTCGGCGGCGTAGTCGAACGAGCCCATGTCGATGATCGACCAGTTGAGGAAGTCGTTCTTCGTGTCGTGCGCGTAGGCGTTGTCGTCGAAGACGTCGGTGACGGCGAATTTGCCGGCGGTCAGCG
>JBEKAU010000312.1:0-4229 GCA_050015755.1 Vulcanimicrobiaceae bacterium
ACCCTCGACGATCGCCTCGCGCAAGAGCGGCAGCGCGCGACCGACGCCGAGTCCTTCGGCCGCGTCGGTCTGGAAGCCGCGCGCGCGGGCTTCGAGCGCGACTAGGCCAGGATCGTCAGGGGCGGGACTTAGGGCCATCGTGGAAACCATCTCCGAACGGGGCGGGCGCGAAAGGAAATCATTGACCGAATGATGAGTATACGCGGTATACCGTGCCCAGTACCTCTGACCAAACCGGCAGCGTTCGCATCGAGCGCACCGGCGCCTCGCTGACCTTCACCCTCGAGAACCCGGATCGTGGCAATGAGGTCACGGGACCGATGTTCGACGCGATGCTGGCGGCCCTATCCGATCCGAGCATCGCGAACGCACGCGTGCTGCGCATCCGCGCCACTGGGCCGCAGTTCTGCGTCGGGCGCGAGCGCGCGGGCGTCGACGAGCCTTCGGTTCGCGCCGAAGTCACCCGTCTGGTCGCGCTCAAGCGCGCCGTGCGCGAGAGCCCGCTGATCAGCGTCGCGGAAGTCCAGGGTGACGCGCTCGGATTCGGCTTTGGCCTGGCGATCGTGAGCGATTTCACGCTCGTCGCCGATCACGCCAAGCTCGGCTTTCCCGAGATGCTGTTCGGCCTCGCGCCGCTCGCGATCATGGCCTATCTCCACGAGTACGCGCTGCCCAAGCACGTCTTCCCAATCGTGCTGCTCGGCGAACCGATCACCGCCGCCCGAGCGCTGCAGATCGGTTTGGTCAACGACGTCGTCCCGCGTGACGCGCTGCCCGAACGGGTCGAGGCGCTGACGGCCAAGCTGCTCGCGCTCGACCCCGACGCCGCGCGCAATTGCAAAGCATTCTTCCGGCTTGCGCGCGAGCGATCGTTCGAAGAGAACGCCGCGCTCGCGATCGACGGCCTCACCCTCGCCTCGCTCCGCTAAGAGGTTCGCATGGCACTCGTCAACGCCGGTGCTCGTCTCGACCGGCTCCCGATCAGCGGCTTCCACTACCGCATCATGTGGCTGATCGGCATCGGGATGTTCTTCGACGGCTTCGACATCTATTTGTCCGCGAGCGTGCTGGGGGCGCTGGTGGCCTCGGGCTTCTCGACGCTGCACCTCAACGCGACGTTCGTTTCGGTGACCTTCGCGGGGCTGGTCATCGGTTCGTTCGCGACCGGCTTTCTCGGCGACCGCTTCGGCCGGCGCTTCACCTATCAGTTCAACCTCGCGCTGTTCGGGCTGGCGTCGATCGCGGCGGGATTCGCGCCGACGATGCCGGTGCTGATCCTGATCCGCTTCTTCATCGGCATTGGCCTGGGTGCCGAGATCGTCGTCGGCTACGGCACGCTGACCGAATTCGTGCCGCCGGCGGTGCGCGGGAAGTGGCTGGGCGGCATGGCGGTTTTCGTGGTCACTGCGCTGCCCGTCGCCACGCTGGTCGGACGGTTCGTGATCCCGACGATCGGCTGGCATTGGATGTTCGCGATCGCCGGCGTCGGCGCGCTGATCGTGTGGTACCTGCGCAAGACCTTGCCGGAGTCGCCACGCTGGCTCGAATCCGTCGGGCGCGATGCGGAGGCGGAGCGCGTGCTCACGGCGATCGAGACCGAGGTCGCCGCCGGCACACCGCTGCCGCCGGTGCTCGCGACAAGCGCGGCGCCGCACGTTCCGGTGTCGTTGACCTCGCACGAGATGCTGGTGCGTCTGTTCGTCGGCGCGGTGATGATGATCGTCGTCAACACGCTGCTCTACGGGTTCGTGACCTGGATTCCGACCTTCTTCGTCAACGAGGGCCTGAGCGTTGCGAAGTCGGTCGGCTTCTCGGCCGTCATGGCGCTGGGCGCGCCGGTCGGCTCGGCGATCGGCGCCTTCACCGCCGACTCGTGGGGCCGCAAGCGCACGATCATCGGCGCCTCGCTGGTCACGATCCTCTTCGGCGCGATCTACCCGTTCGTGCACGACCCGGCGTTGGTGATGCTCGTCGGCTTCCTGCTGGTGACGCCGATCTACGTCATGGTCGCGGTCGAGATCGGGATCTACGTCTCGGAGCTCTTCCCGACCGAGATCCGCATGCGCGGCGCCGGCATCTCCAACACGTTCGGCCGCGCGGCGACGATCGTCACGCCGTTCCTCATCGTGTGGTTGCTGCAAGGCCACGGCGTCGCCGGCGTACTGGCGTTCATGATTGCGCTGCTGATCGTCCAGATCGTCGTCGTGTGGACGCTCGGTGTGGAACCGCGCAAGCGCTCTCTCGAGGAAATCGACCCCGACGCGGGGATGCTCGCCGTCGCCGTCCAGGCCTCACGCTGATGGCCGTTACCGACCTGCGGCGCGCGCCGCTGTTCATCGACGGCGCCTTCGTCGACGCGGCCGACGGTGCGACCATGGACATCGTCGATCCGTCGAGCGGGCGGCCCATCGGCGTCCTGGCAGCAGCCGGCGCGGACGACGTCGACCGCGCCGTCGCGGCGGCGCAGCGTGCCTTCCAGGCCGGGGCGTGGCGCACGCTGCCGCGCCGCGAGCGGGCGCGCATCCTCAATCGGTTCGCCGATCTCTTCGAAGCGCACCTCGAAGAATTCTTCGCGCTCGAGACGCTCAACAACGGTCGCCCGGTCCAAGAGACCCGCGCGCAGATCGGGCGGCTGCCGACGTTCTACCGCTACTTCGCGGCGCTCGAGATGACGCAGCGCACCGACGTCATCCCGGTCGAAGGCCCGTACCTGAGCTACACGCAGCGCGTGCCGCTGGGCGTGTGCGCGCTGATGACCTCGTTCAACCACCCGTTGATGATCCTCTCGAAGAGTCTGGCGCCGGCGCTCGCGAGCGGCAACAGCGTCGTCATCAAGCCCTCCGAACAGACGCCGCTGACGACGCTGCGGCTCGTCGCGCTCTTGCAAGAAGCCGGCGTGCCGGACGGCGTTGTCAACGTCGTGAACGGTGCGGGTGCCGTCGCGGGGGCGGCGCTCGCCGCGCATCCGGGCATTCGCAAAGTCGTTTTCACCGGCGGCACCGAGGTCGGACGCACCATCGGGCAGGCCGCCGGCAAGAACTTCGCGCTCGCGACGCTGGAGCTGGGCGGAAAAGGCGCGGTGATCCTGTTCGACGACATGCCGCTGCAGCGTGCGGTCGACGGCGCCGCGTTCGCCGCGTTCATCGCCGCCGGCCAAACGTGCGTGTGCGGCGCGCGCATCCTCGTACAACGCACGATGCTCGACGCATTCCTCCCGCGCTTCCGCGACAAGGTCGCCGCGATCCGGGTCGGCGATCCGAGCGATCCGCGTACGCAGCTCGGGCCGGTCATCTCGGCCCGCTCGCGCGAGCGCATCCTCGGCATGGTCGAGCGAGCGAGGGCAGCGGGCGCCCGTGTCCTGACGGGCGGCGGGATCCCGTCGAGCACGCCCACGGGCGGCTTCTTCCTCGAGCCGACGGTGCTGGTCGACGTCGATCCCGAGGGTGAAATCGCGCAAGAGGAAGTCTTCGGACCGGTCACGGTCGTGATCCCGTTCGAGGACGAAGCCGACGCGCTGCGGATCGCCAACGGCACCCGCTTCGGCCTGGCGGCGTCGGTCTGGACGAAGGACGTCGAGCGCGCGCACCGGGTCGCGGCGCAGCTGGACTTCGGCATCCTGTGGATCAACGACCACCATCGTCTCGACCCCGCCTCGCCGTGGGGCGGGATGAAAGACAGCGGGATCGGCCGCGAGACCGGCGTCGAGTCGTTCTCGCACTTCACCGAGGTCAAGTCGGTGACGGTCAACACGACCGGCATCACCCCCGACTGGTATGGCGAGGATGGCGGACCCAAGCGGCTGAACTAGGCCGCCATGCTCGTCCGCGATGCGTTTCTGGCGTACGCGCACTATCTCGCGATCTTCGCGCTGGCGTGCGTGCTGCTCGGGGAGCTGTTTCTCTTGCGGCGCACGTTGCCCGGTGCATTCCTCGATCGGCTGCTCGCGATCGACCGCTGGTACGGCATCATCGCCGCCGTCGTCATCGCGACCGGCCTGTGCCGCGTCTTCCTGGGCATCAAGCCCGCCGGGTTTTACGGCGGCAACCTCGTCTTCTGGGTGAAGATGGGGCTGTTCGCGTGCGTCGGTCTGGTCTCGATCGTGCCGACGATCGCCTATCTGGGCTGGAACAAACGCCGCCAACCAGACGGGTCGCTCGTGCTCGACGATGCCGAGTACGAGCGCGTCCGGGGTCTCGTGTTCTTGCAGGTCGGTTTGTTCGTCTTCATCC
>JBEKAU010000313.1:0-4227 GCA_050015755.1 Vulcanimicrobiaceae bacterium
CGTCGCAGCCGGAGTCTAAACAACAATCATGGCAGCGAAGCAATTAGTTTTCGACGAGAACGCTCGTCGTGCGCTCGAGCGCGGTGCGAACATCCTGGCCGATGCGGTGAAGGTCACCCTCGGACCGAAGGGCCGCAACGTCGTCCTCGACAAGAAATTCGGTAGCCCCACGATCACGAACGACGGCGTGACGATCGCGAAAGAGATCGAGCTCCCCGACACGTTCGAGAACATGGGTGCACAGCTCGTCAAGGAAGTCGCTTCCAAGACGAACGACATCGCCGGTGACGGCACCACGACCGCGACCGTTCTGGCGCAGGCCATCATCCGTGAAGGCCTCCGGAACGTGACCGCCGGCTCGAACCCGCTCCTCATCAAGCGCGGCATCGAAAAGGCCGTCGAAGCGGCCGTCGCCGACATGGAGAAGCTGGTCCAGAAGGTCGACTCGACCGAGAAGATCGCGCAAGTCGCGTCGATCTCCGCGAACGACAAGACGATCGGCGAACTGATCGCGCAGGCGATGCAGGAAGTCGGCAAAGACGGCGTCATCACCGTCGAAGAGTCGAAGTCGATGAAGACGGAAGTCGAGACCAAGGACGGCATGCTCTTCGACAAGGGCTACATCTCGCCGTACATGGTCACCGACTCGGAGCGGATGGAAGCGACGCTCACCGATCCGTACATCCTCGTGACGGAGCGCAAGATCTCGGCGATCGCCGACATCCTCCCGCTGCTCGAGAAGATCGTCCAGGTCCAGAAGCCGCTCCTCATCATCGCCGAAGACGTCGAAGGTGAAGCGCTCGCGACCCTGGTCGTCAACAAGCTGCGCGGCACGTTCACCACGGTCGGCGTCAAGGCGCCGGGCTTCGGCGACCGCCGCAAGGAAATGCTCAAGGACATCGCCACGCTGACCGGCGCGACGGTTGTTTCCGAAGAGCTCGGGCTCAAGCTCGACAAGGTCACCCCGGATCTGCTCGGCCAGGCGAAGACCGTCAAGGTCACCAAGGACGAGACGACGATCGTCGACGGCAAGGGTAAGCCCGAGGCGATCAAGGGCCGCATCGAGATGATCAAGCGGCAGATCGAAGAGACCGATTCCGACTTCGACCGTGAGAAGCTCCAGGAGCGTCTCGCCAAGCTGAGCGGCGGCGTCGCCGTCATCCAGGTCGGCGCGGCCACCGAGACCGAGCTCAAGGAGAAGAAGCACCGCATCGAGGACGCGCTCAGCGCGACCCGCGCTGCCGTGCAGGAAGGCATGATCCCCGGCGGCGGCAGCTCGCTGGTGCACGCGATCAAGGCCGTCGAGAAGACCGCGACCGACGCGGCCAACCCCGACGAGAAGATCGGCGTGAACATCATCGTGCGCGCACTCGAGGAGCCGCTCCGCCAGATCGCGGAGAACGCCGGCTTCGAAGGCAGCGTGGAAGTGAACCGCGTCAAGCACGCGGAGCGCGGCCAGGGCTTCGACGCCATGACCGGCGACCTCGTCGACATGGTCAAGGCCGGTATCGTCGAGCCGTTCAAGGTGACGCGTTCGGCGCTGCAAAACGCCGCGTCGATCGGTGCGCTCGTTCTCACGACCGAGACGCTGATCGCCGACAAGCCCGAGCCGAAGAAGGATGCCGGTGGCCCTCCGGGCGGCGGCATGGGCGGCTACGACATGATGTAGTCTTCGCCTCGCGCGAAGACCGCAAGGTCAGCAAAACGCCTCCGGCAGCGATGCCGGGGGCGTTTTGTCATCATGTTGCCGTGGGCGGCGAGCACCGTCGCGTCGTCGCGAGGCGTCGTGCCGCCGTGGCGCTGCGCCGCGGCGTGAATCGCGGCGACCGGATCGTCGCCCGCCGCGAGCGCGTGATGCGCCGCGTGTGCGACACCGGCCGTGCCGAAGTAGGCGAGACCCTCGCCGACGGTGCGGCGCGCTTCCGTGATGCCGTCGGTGACGACGATCAGCGTGCTGGTCTCGTCGAAGGCGACGCTCACCGGTTCGCCGGTCATCGGCATGCCCACGCCGAGCAGAGCCGCCGTCGGCGCCAGATGCTCGTGCCGGTCGGGACGCAGCAGCAGCGCAGGTTCGTGACCTGCGGAGACGTAGACGCAGCGTCGCGCCGGCGCGTCGATCACCGCCAGGAACAGCGTCGCGAACGGCGTCGCCTCGCTTTGGAGGGTGTGGGTGAAGACCTCGTCGAGTTCGCGCACGATGGAACGGACCGGACGGCCTGCCGTCAGCGCCGCGCGGAGATGCGCCTCGAGGCTTGCGGCGGATGCGCCGACCGCGGGGCCCCGGCCGGCGACGTCGCCGACGAACAGTCCGTAGCGGCCTGCGCGGAGCGTGACCTCGCCGGCGAAGTCGCCGCAGGTTCCGTCCGCGCCGAGCGGCCGGAGATCGAGCGTGCAGATCGCGGCGTCTGCTGTGGTCACGGGAGCACGACCGGCGCGGCGCCACGCTGCGCGCGGCGCCATTGCAGCGGCCGTTGGCCGACCACGCGCCGGAACGTTCGTGAGAGGTGCGCCTGGTCCGCGAAACCGGCGTCGAGAGCGATCGCGCTCAGGGCGCGATCGGTTTGCGTCATCAGTGCCATCGCGCGGCGAATCCGCAGCCGAACGATGTACGCGCGCGGCGGGTAGCCGAAGCTGGCGCGAAACAGCCGCGAGAAGTGCGAACGGCTCAAGCCCGCGGCGGCGGAAAGGGCGTTCACCGAGAGCCGGCGATCGCCACCGTCGGTGATCGCCGCGCGGACGATGGCAGTCATATCGAAAGCGGTGGATGGCGCGTACATGAGCTCTCCCCGTGAAGTGTATCGAATCGGTGTCGTACCGACCGTACCATCGCTCCTTCGCACCAACAATCGTGCGCTCGGAGCGTCGCCATCATCCCTGCGTATAGGGTGGGGCGGAGATCGAGCGCACGATGTCGATGAGAGCCGCGTCGTCGAAGGGCTTGTCCAAGAACGCGACGGCGCCGGCGGCGAGCGCACGCGCGCGGACCTGCGGCGCGTCGAACGCGGTCATGAAGATGATCGGGACGGCATCACCCTCGGCGGCGAGTCGTGCCTGCAACTCGAGCCCGGTCAGGCCGGGCATCTGCACGTCGGCGATGACACAGGACGCATCGCGCCGGACCTCGGAGGTCAGGTAGGCCTCGGCCGACGCGAAGGCCCGCGTGGGAAACCCCGCCGAGCGGAGCAAGCCCTGGACGGCTACGCGTACCGATTCGTCATCGTCGACGACGACGATCAGTCGTGCCGCTTCCTCCGGGTCCATATCAGTCCGACCCTACCATTCGCACGAACGGCCCGCAATTATACGCGCGTATAGCCGCCCTTAGAAGGATCCCTCGCGACCCTCGAGCTGCCAGGCCATGCGGACCAGGTCGATCAGCGAATCGGCCTCCATCTTACGCATGACCTGCCCGCGCTGCACCTTCACCGTGATCTCGCTGGTCCCCAGTTCGGCCGCGATCTCTTTGTTGAGCCTGCCGGCGACGACGAAGTTCATCACCTGGCGCTCGCGCGGGGTCAGCGAGTCGAAGCGGCGGCGCACCGCGGCGCCGTCCGTATCGCGACGCCGGCGAGCCCGATCGCGTTCGAGCGCCTGGTGGATCGCGTCGAGCAGCTCCTGGTCGCGGAACGGTTTGGTGAGGAACTCGACCGCACCGGCCTTCATCGCGCGAACCGTCATGGCGACGTCGCCGTAGCCGGTGATGAAGATGATCGGCATGTGCACGCCGCCGCGCAGCAGTTCGGTTTGAAAATCGAGACCACTCACACCCGGCAGCCGGACGTCGAGCACCAGACAACTCGGCCCATCGCTCGGCGCGCACTGCAAGAACTCCGCGGTCGAGGCGAACGTCAGTGCGCGCAGGCCGACCGACTTGGCGACGCCGCTGACCGCGTCGCGCACGGAAACGTCGTCGTCGACCACGTACACCACCGGCTGATCGTCAGTCGTCATCGTGCTCGGGGTGCAGCGGCAAGGTGAAGCGGAAGACCGCGCCGTGCGGCACGTTGGGCAGCACGACGAGCTGGCCGCCATGCGTCTCGACGATGAGCCGGCTGATCGAGAGACCCATCCCCATGCCTTCGGGCTTGGTCGAGTAGAACGAGCTGAACAGGTGGTCGGCCTGCGCCGTGGCGATGCCCGGCCCCGCATCGCGCACTTCGACGACGACGTCGTCGGCGTCGCCCGCGCGCGAGGCGACGACCAGTTCGCGCGGCCGTTCGTCGAGCG
>JBEKAU010000314.1:0-4220 GCA_050015755.1 Vulcanimicrobiaceae bacterium
TGTACCACCACGTCAACGCGACCGTGCCGCACGATCCGGTCGGCGCCGACCTGACGGTGACGCCGGTGAACTTCGAGGCGCAGTTGCGCTGGCTGCACGATCACGGCATCCGCACGCTGACGACGCGCCAGCTGGTCGACGCGCTGCGCCGCGGCGAACACCCTCAGCATGTCGTCGTGCTGACCTTCGACGACGGGTACAGCGACGCCGCGACCGTCGCGACGCCGCTCTTGCAGAAGTACGGTGACGTCGCCAGCTTCTACGTCTCGGCCGGCTTCATCGGCGACGGCCGGCATGCCGACTGGAAGCAATTGCGCGCGATGCGCGCGGCCGGCATGGAGATCGGCTGCCACGGTACGCACCATCTCGACCTCTCCACGCTCGACCGCGCCGGCACCGAAGCCGAAGCCGGCCACTGCGCGATTGCCCTCGCGCACTACCTCGCCCCGCCGACCACCTACGCGTACGCCGCCGGCAAGTGGAAGGACCTCACGATCACGGTGCTCCGCGAGCACGGGTTCCTCGCCGCGCTCACCGAACGCCCGGGCCTGGTGAACAGCCTCGCTGATCCCTACGCCTTGCAGCGCCGACGCGTGCGCGGCGCGGCCACCCTGAGCGAGTTCGCCTCGGTGGCGACGCCGTGAAGACCCTCGTGGCCCTGGTGGCCGCATGCGCCCTCGTGGGCGGCGCCACGGGAGCGCGCGCCGACCCGACCGACGCGTGGACGGCGCCCGCGCGCGTCGCGAAGGCGATCGGGCCCTGCACGCAGGTCGGCGACCTCTCGATGCCCTCGAAGGCGACGTCGTGCACCACCACCTACACCGACGCGTGCGAGAACGCGACCGGCAGCAGCACGCTCTCGATCGAGATGTGCACCGAAGCCGCGGTCACCTACTGGAATGGTGTGATCGCGCAGCGTGTCCACGCACTGCGCGCGTACCACCTCACGGCCGTCGACGCGTTCGTCCAGACGAGTGATGCGGCGTGGCAGCGTTATCGCAGCGTGCGCTGCGGCATGTACCGCGACTTCGAAGGAACGCTTTCCGGCATTCAGGCCGGGCTGTGTCAGCTCGAAACGACGATCCAGCGCGCCGACGACCTGCGTGAGTACGGCGGCCACGTCACCGCCAAGGGCGTCGACTAGCGGCGGCTCACATCCCCATCGTCGCGCTGGCGTTGTAGAAGTTGATCCAAGCGACCAGCGCCCAGCCGAGGACGAGGCCGCAACAGATCGCCAGCGGGATGGCGATCGGGAGCACCTTGCGAGGGCCGCGCTCGGCGATGAACGATTGCGCCACCATCATCGTTCCTCCGATACCGATGATGAAGCCGACGACCGCGAAGAGCTGCTGTTGCGACACACGGGTCGCTTCCCCGCGTGCGGGAGGTGTGCCCCCCATCGCGAAGGCGCTGCCCCGATGACGCGTTCGTTCTTGCTCGCCGCCGCGCTCGCCGCGGTCCTCCCGCTCGGTGTCGGCCCGCGACCCGCCGCGGCCAACGTCTTCTGCCCGGCCACGGTCGGATCGCTGGTCGATCTCGGCGCGGTCGGCCGGGCCGGGACGTACGGGCTGTTGCTGGTCGTCGACCGCGGCGACACGCGCTCGGTTCGGGTGCGCATCGACAGCGACCGCACGCGGTACGCGCTCGACGTGAACGACGTCCCGCTGATGACGTTCAGCGGCGTGCGCATCACCCGCTACTTCGTGTTGCCGCCCGGCGAGCACCCGATCGGCGCGTGGGTCCAAGCAACGGGGCTGGGGCCGAACCAGCGCCTCGACTGCCCGGTGACCTCGCCGTGGGGCCCCGACATGCCACGGCCCGGCAGCGAAGCCGCGCGCGAACAAGCGGATCGCGATCGTCAGGCCGCGATCGACGGCTACGGAACCCGCACCCCGGTCATGACGCCGATCGCGTTCGGCCCGAACACCCCGCCGGCGTGCGCGCAGCCGTTCACCCCGGCCATCCCGCAGCAACCGATTCGGCCGCCGTTCCCACCTGAGGCCCACACCGTCAACGCGACCGGCATCGTCGAGATGCATCTGGACATCGACGATACCGGCACCGTCATCGGCGCGCGCATCACCCGCTCGAGCGGCTTCGCGCCACTCGACCGCACCGCCGTCGCAACCGCGCTCGCCACGAAGTTCGCACCCGCGACCTTCGCCTGCCGCCCCGTCGCGACCGACATCGACATCACGACCGGCTTCGGCGTCTAGCGAAGGCCCGGCATCGCCTCAGTCGCGATGCATCCGGATCCAGCCGTTGCGCACGTTCTCCCAACGGTCGTTCCACCACGCCGTGCTGTCGTTCGTGATCGGCACCTTGACATTGTCCTCGACGTCCCACCGGTTGATGTAGAAGTACGCGACGTCGATTTGCCACCACGTCTTGACGGTGAAGAGGAGCTGACCGCTCGCGTTCGGGCCCCGCAGCGGCAACCACAAGACCGTGACCGTACCTTGGCTGTCGTGCCAGATGCGGTCTCCCTGCCACGTCCCGATCGGGATCGGCAGCACCGTGAAGTTGAAGAACGTGAACGTCCGGTTGTCTACCTCGACGTCGTAGTGCACGTGCACCGGCACGTCGTGCGCGTTCGCGCTCGGCGGCGGCGGCGGCGCGTCCTGGTCGGGCCGTACCGGCGCGAGCGTCAGGGTCGTCTCCCGGTCATTCAGCCGCAATTGCCCGCGCAGCGTCTCCCCCTGCCCATCGGCGCGAAGGTCGCCTCCCGACGCGCCGTCCAGGCCGGCGAGCGAGAGCCGCAGTGTTCCCTCGTGCAACTCGCCGCGCGCGACAAAGGCCTTCGCGGGCACCTCGCTGATCACGTTGCAGATACCCTGAGCGGCGCCGCTCGGATCGACCTCGAGTTGGAGCGCGATCTCCGTCGGACGCTCGCCCTCGCCCTGACCGCGCAGCACGATGCGAGTGCTCCCCGCACCGGCGAGAAGCCCTGAAGTTGTATTCACCCGTACACCCCTTTATGTCGTCAGCAAACGCGTGGCGTTCGCACGGTGCGGGTTTAGCGTGCGGCCAAACAGCTCCTCGACCGAAATGCGCGGAATCGCGCCGTTACGTTTCGGTCAGCCGCTGACGCGGGCTTCCCGTTTGGTCACGCGCCAGACGTTGCGCACGTCTTTGACGGCGCCGAGCTTGCGCAGCAGCGTGTGCAGGTGCTCGAGGTCGGTGATCTGGGCGGTGATCGAGATCAATGCGCCTTTGTCGCGCTTGACGCGCGCGTTGACCGAGCTGACCTGCGTCTTGAGCTCGGCGGCGACGCCCATGACGTCTTGCAAGAGCCCCGGCCGGTCGGAGGCTTCGATCTCGATGTCGACGGCGTGGGTGAGCTGCGAGCGGTCGAGCCACTGCGCCTCGAGGATGCGCTCGGGCGCCGCGTTCATGTAGGCCGTATTCGGACAGTCGGCGCGGTGGACCGAGACGCCGCGCCCGATGGTGACGAACCCCATGATGGGATCGCCGGGGACGGGGCTGCAACACTTCGAGAGGCGCACGAGGACGTCGTCGACACCGGCGATGCGGATGCCGCTGGAGTTGCGGGCGATCCGACGCGTCGTCGTCGGGCGCGGCAGCACGGCGATGTCGACCACGTTGTCGACCTTCGTCTCGTCGCGCAGCTTGCTCGCGACGGTCGAGGCGGTCGCGTCGCCGAACCCGATTGCGGCGAACAGGTCGGTCGCGCTCTGGTAGTTCATCTTCTGCGCGACCCGCTCGATCGCGTCGCCGCGCGCGAGATCGACCCGCAGGCCGGCGCGCGCGAGCTCCTGCTCGACGGCCTCCTGGCCCAGCAGCGTGTTCTCTTCCTTGCGTTCCTTGCGGAACCACTGCTTGATCTTGTGCTTCGCGCCGCTGGTCTTGACGACCGAGAGCCAGTCCAGCGAGGGATGAGCGGACTTGTTGGTCAGGACTTCGGCGATGTCGCCGTTCTTGAGCTGGTAGTCCAGTGGAACGATCTTGCCGTTGACCTTGGCGCCCACGCAGTGATGGCCGACGTCGGTGTGGACTTGATAGGCAAAGTCGAGCGGCGTGGCCGCGCCGGGCATCGTGAAGACGTCGCCCTTGGGCGAGAACACGAACACCTGTGAGTCGAACAGGTCGAGCTTGAGGCTCTCCATGAACGTGCGCGAGTCGCGCATGTCGTTCTGCCACTCGAGCAGCGAGCGTAGCCAGCCCAGCTTCTGCTCGTAGTCTTCTTTCTTGCCGCCCTC
>JBEKAU010000315.1:0-4218 GCA_050015755.1 Vulcanimicrobiaceae bacterium
CGTGGCCGGGATATCGACGTCGCCGGCTTGGAGCATCACGGGCCGCTCGCTGACCGTCGAGCACGCCGTGATGGCGAGCGTCCCATCACCCGCATCGATCGCGGTCGCGCGCGTCGCGTCGGCATCGAAGGTCTTCCAGAGCGCATCCTCGTGGAAGACGTCGTTCGGCGCGGTCACACCCGGATCGACGCTCACACCCCGGCGTGCGGCAAGCTCGTGACCGATGACGGGCGCCAGGCCGTTCTTCGTCCAGGGCTGATAGGGTGTTGTGCACGCCTTCACCGGCGCGCCGAGTGCGTCGACGACGGCGCTGTCGATCGTGACCGGTCGCGTGAACCGGATGACCAGCGGTTGCGGCTTGGCGTGCGGATCGGTAGGATCGACGGTGCGGATGTCCTTGAACGGAACCTCGAAGCGCAGGTCGTTGGAGTAGAGCGCGACCGATCCGGACGCGCTGCCGGGAGCGCCGTACTTGACCAGGCCGATGGCGTAGCGGGTTCCGATGCCATCGAGATTGTCGATGCGTCCGACGAACACCGGGCAGAGATCGGCGGAGGTCATCGCCGCTGCCGCGCGCGCCGTGCGCGTACCGGCGGCACCGCCGACGAGCAGACCGGTAGCGATCACGATGCAGAGCAGCCTTTGCACGGTGCGCCAATTTGTGCTACAATGACGCGTCACCCCCCTCGCGCGATCTTTCGGAAACCGACGATCGTATTGCGCATCGCCGTTCCGAAAGAACTATGACTGCGACTTTTGACGCACTCGGCGTACAGCCGGTGCTCTTGCGCGCGTTGCGCGACCTCAATTTCACCGAGCCCACGCCCGTCCAGGCTGCCGCGATTCCGCCGGCGCTCGACGGCCGCGACGTGCTCGCCTCAGCGCAAACCGGGACCGGCAAGACCGCCGCGTTCGGCTTGCCCATCCTTCAGAAGGTGCTCGCGCTGCCGCGCGGACGCACCCACGTCCTGATCCTCGCGCCGACCCGCGAACTGGCGGCGCAGATCTGCCAACATCTGCAGGCCATGGCGCGCGGCACCGATATCCGCGTCGCGGCCATTTTCGGCGGCGTCGGTTTCCGGCCGCAGATCACCGCCTTTGCGCGCGGCACCGAGATCATCGTGGCCTGCCCGGGCCGATTGCTCGACCTGATGGCGCAAAAGGTCACGCGCCTGGGCGACATTTCGATCTTCGTCCTCGACGAAGCCGATCGGATGCTCGACATGGGCTTTCTGCCGAACGTGCGCCGCATCGCGGCCGCGCTGCCGGCCAAGCGTCAGACGCTGTTCTTCTCGGCGACGGTCGCACCGGAGATCGAGAAGCTCAGCCGTGAGCTGCTCCACGACCCCGTGCGCGTCGCCGCGGCACCGCCCAAGGCGACGACCGCCGAAGGCATCACCCACCGCGCGTACACGATCGACCAGAACCGCAAGACCGAGCTGCTCATGAAGCTGCTCGAAGACAACGGGATCTATAGCGCGATCGCGTTCACCCGCACCAAGGCGCGAGCGAACCGCTTGGCGCTGCACCTCGAGAAGCACCGCATCGCGGCCGACCGCATCCACGGCGACCGTTCGCAGGCGCAGCGGACCCGTGCGCTCGATCAGTTCAAGCGCGGGAAGCTGCGCGTGCTGGTCGCGACCGACGTCGCCGCGCGCGGAATCGACGTGCACGAACTCGGTCACGTCGTCAACTTCGACGTCCCGATGGTTCCCCAGGACTACGTCCATCGCGTCGGCCGGACGGCTCGTGCGCAAGCGACCGGCGAGGCGATCACCTTCGTCTCCCGTGAGGAAGAGCCGCTCTTCCGCGACATCGAGAAGGTCGTCGGCCGCCGCATCGACCGCGCGAAGTTACCGGTACTGCCCTCGCAGAACTAAGCGGCCATGCTCGCCGCGCCGCTGCTCGCCGCCGTCCTGCCGGTCATCGCGCCGGCGCACGACGGCGGCCGCGCGCCGCGCTACCTGCGGATGCAGCTGGCCGTCGTCGTGTACGGCGTGCGCGGTACCGGTGAGCTGCTGATCGACCGCGCGACGGGCCGCTTCGTCCGTCGCCTCGACGCCGGTCCGGCCTCGGAACGCGAGGGTTGGGACGGCGAACGCGCATGGCGCGCCGACCCGAGCGGAATGCCCCGGATCGAGGGCAACCTCGACCAGCGCGACGCCATCCGTGCCTTTGCCGACGCGTTCGTGCGTCTCCCGCCCGGCGCACGTGTCGAGCGTGCGGCTGACGGGACCGAGCGCGTCCGCATCCCTGACGTGGCGCGCGGCATCGATGTCGTGCGCGACCCGGTCAGCGGCCTGGTCACCGCGATCGTGCGCTATCCGGGCGCGACGCGCGATCGCACCAGCTTCGCCGACCAGCGCATCGTCGATGATTTGGTCGTGCCGTTCGCGCTGACCGACGTGTCGGTGAACGGCGTGTGGCATGCCGATGTCGTCGGCCTGACGACCCCGAGCCAGGTCGCAGCGAGTGCGTTCGCGCCGCCGCCCCCACCGCACGATACCAGCCTGGCGGGTACGACCAGCATTGCGCTCGATCCGAGCTTCGATTTGCCGGTGCTGCGGGTGCGGGTCAACGGCGGACCTCCGCTGCGCTTCTTGCTGGACACCGGCGGTCAGAACGTCATCACCCCCGCCGCGGCCGCGCGCTGTGGCTTGCAGGTCGTCGGTGCGGGAACCGTGGACGGGACTGGGCCCGGCCTCGCGTCGATCCAGTTCGCAACCGCGCGCACCGAGCAAATCGGCGGCGCGCTCTTGCGCAATCAGCCGTTCGTCGTGCTCGACCTGGGCGCGGCGCTTCCGGTCGACGGCATCGTGGGCTACGAGGTGCTGGCGCGACTCGCGGCCCGACTCGATCTCGCGCATCACCGGCTCGACCTAGCGCCGTCGGCCGATGCGTTCGGAGCAGTCGGGGTGCGCGAGCCGTTCGTGTTCGACGAGCGTGAACCGCAGCTCGTCGGCGCACTCGACGGCATCGCCGGCACGGAAGCGGTCGATACCGGGAACGACAACTACGTCGAGGTCGACGCACCCTTCGTGCGCGCGTACGATCTGCTGCGCCGCTACCACGGCATCCCGGACCGCGGCGGCATCATCGGCGTCGGCGGCGCGATCGACGAGTACGTCGCGCGCGCCGGCGCACTCCGGATTGGCGCGGTCGTGGTCCGCAACGTCGCGATCGGCCTGACGACCTCGCGCCGCGGCGAGGAGACCGATCCGAGCGTCGCGATGCAGATCGGCGACCCCGTCTGGCGGCGTTTCGTCGTGATTTTCGATTACCCGAACCAGGTCATCCGACTGCTGGCGACGAGTTCACAACGATGAGCGACGAACATCGCGAACCGAAACCACCGGCGCTGACCGATCGGCGTACGCCGCCATGGGCGCTCGCACCGCTGCTGGCCGAGTTCGTCGGCACGCTGATCGTCACGCTCGGGACGCTGGCGCCCGACGCGCTCGAGCGCGGCTTGGGACTGCACGTGGGCTACGCCGTGCGCGTGGCGTGCACGGGCGTCGCGACGATGATCGTGATCTATGCGTTCGGCGAGGTGTCGGGCGCTCACGTCAATCCGGTGACGACGGTCGCGTTCGCGATTCGCCGCGACATCCCGTGGCTGCGATCCATCGCCTACATGGTCATGCAATTCGCGGGCGCGGTCGCCGCCGCTGCGCTGGTCCTTGCGATCCTGCACCCCGATCCCGCGGCGCTCCACCCTTTGCAGTCGCTGGGCGCGTGGCCGGCGTTCTGGTGGGAGATCGTCTTGACGGTGATCCTCATCCTGGTTGCCCTCTCGACCGCGCAGGAAGGCCGCTTCATCGGTGCCCAGTCGGCGATCGCCAACGGCGCGACGACGGTGTTCGATCGCTGGATCGCCGCGCCCATCTCCGGCGGCTCGATGAATCCGGCTCGCACGCTCGGCCCGATGTTGGTGGTCGGCTTCAGTTCCGGTTGGTGGGTCTACCTATGCGCGCCGGTCATCGGCTCATTGCTCGCCGTCGGCTTCATGGGACTCATCCACGGCGCGCCCACGGCCTCGGAACGCGAGCGCGGGAGCGGCGCGGAAACCTGACCGTTCAGGCGGCCGCGATGGTCGTGACGCGGGCCGCGACTTCGTCGGCGTAGCGGGCCGCCTCGTCGTCGGAGGCACCTTCGGCCCAGACGTTGACCGACGCATCGGTCGCGTCGGGAAGAACGAGCACCCAGCCGTCGGGGCGG
>JBEKAU010000316.1:0-4211 GCA_050015755.1 Vulcanimicrobiaceae bacterium
CTGGAAGCGGCGGCGCTCTTCGCGATCTTCACCAGTCAAGTCTGGAACATGACCTTCTCGTTCTACCAGTCGCTGCGCACGCTCCCGCAAGACCTGGTGGAAGCGGCGGCGGCGTACGGACTCTCGCCGTGGGAGCGCTTCGTCCGACTCGAAATGCCGGCCGGCGCGATCGGCTTGATCTGGAATGCGATGATGAGCTTCGGCGGCGGCTGGTTCTTCCTCGCGGCCAGCGAAGCGATCTCGGTCCTCAACCACAACTACACCCTGCCCGGCATCGGCTCGTACGTTGCGGGAGCAGTGACGGCGCGCGACATGCCGGCACTAGGCTGGGCCGTGTTGACGATGGCGATCACGATCGTGCTCATCGATCAGCTTTTCTGGCGCCCACTCGTCGCGTGGGCCGACAAGTTCCGCTTGGAGCAGAGCGCGTCCGCCGATTCACCGCGTTCGTGGGTCTACGACCTCTTACGCCGCTCGCGTGTCCCGGATCTCGTCGAACGCCTCACGCAGCCGATCGGTGACCCGCTCTCGCGCGGGCTTGCCGTCTTGACGCGCGTGCGCCCGCGCGCCGGTGCGCCGCGGAGCGGCGATTCGCCCATCGCCGATCGCATCTTCGACACCGTCGCGCTCATCGTCGTGCTCGGACTCGTCATCTGGAAGGGGCACGATATTCTCCCCGCCGTCGGCCTGCCTGAGGTGTGGCACGTCCTCTTGTTGGGATTGGCGACGTTCGGGCGCGTGGTGATCTTGCTGGTCTTCGCGACGCTGATCTGGACGCCGATCGGCGTCGCGATCGGTCTCTCCCCCACGCTCACGCGGTGTGCGCAGCCGATCGCGATGTTCCTGGCTTCGTTTCCGGCGAACTTCATCTTCCCGTTCGCGACACTCGCCTTCATCACGTTGCACGTGCCGATCAACTTCGGCTGCATTCTGTTGATGGCGCTGGGCGCGCAATGGTACATCCTCTTCAACACGATCGCCGGCGCGGCCAGCATCCCGACCGAGTTGCGCGAGATGGCGGCGGACGTCGGACTACACGGCTGGCAGCGCTGGCGGCGGCTCATCATCCCGGCGATCTTCTCGTCGTGGGTGACCGGCGGCATTACGGCCAGCGGCGGCGCGTGGAATGCGAGCATCGTCTCCGAGGTCGTCTCGTGGGGCACGACGACGCTGAGCGCGGCGGGCCTGGGTGCCTATATCGCCGACGCGACCACCAAGGGCGACTGGCCCCGCATCACGCTGGGCGTGAGCGTCATGAGCCTCTACGTCGTCGGCATCAACCGCGTCTTCTGGCGCCGTCTCTATAAGTTGGCGGAAACGAGGTATCACCTATGAGCACCGAAGCGCTCATCACCACCGAAAATCTCTTCAAGCGCTTTCCGCTGCCCGAAGGCAAAGGCGAATTCACCGTCCTCGACGACGTCGACGTCACCGTTCACCGGGGCGAGGTCGTCGCGTTGCTCGGCCGCAGCGGCAGCGGCAAGAGCACGCTCTTGCGCATCATGGCCGGCTTGATTCCACCGAGCAGCGGCGAGGTGCGCAACGGCACGACGCTGCTGACCGGACCGAACCCCGATGTCGGGATGGTGTTCCAGAGCTTCGCGCTCTTGCCGTGGCTGACGGTGATCGAGAACGTCGAGCTGGGGCTCGAAGCGCGCGGCATCGGCCGCACCGCACGCACCAAACGCGCACTGCGCGCGATCGACCTCGTCGGCCTCGACGGCTTCGAGACCGCGTATCCGCGCGAGCTCTCCGGTGGGATGAAGCAGCGCGTCGGCTTCGCGCGTGCGCTGGTCGTCGAGCCGAAGGTGCTGTTCCTCGACGAGCCGTTCAGCGCGCTCGACGTCCTGACGGCCGAGAACCTGCGCGGCGAAATCGACGACTTGTGGAACGCGGGGACCTTCCCCGCGCAAGCGATCCTGATCGTCACCCACAACATCGAAGAGGCGGTGTTCCTGGCCGACCGGGTCGTCGTGCTCGGCGCGAATCCCGGCCGCGTGCGCGGCGAGGTCGTGGTCGACATCCCGCGTCCGCACAATCGCACCAGCCCGCGTTTCAAAGAACTGGTCGATCGTCTCTACGAAGTGATGACGAACCCCTCGCTCGACATGACGCGCGCCTGGCAGCCGGCCGTTGCCGAAGAACCGGCGCCCGCGCCGCGCTCGCCGTACGCACGTCCACTCCCGCACGTGCGGGTCGGCACGATCAGCGGTCTGCTCGAGCTGCTCGTGGAGTCCGGCGACGACGAACAGGAAGTCGCGCGCCTCGCCGACCGACTCGCGCTCCCGGTCGACGATCTGCTGGCGATCCTCGATGCCGCGGTGATGCTCGGCTTCGCCGTCGTGCGCGAAGGCGACGTGCGCGTGACCGAGGTCGGCAGCGATTTCGCGACGACGACGATCCTGCGTTCAAAGGATCTCTTCCGCCACCAAGTGCTCGAGCACGCGCCGATCGTCGCCACCATCGCCAAGACGCTGACGGAAAAAGAAAACCGCACGATGCGCGGCGACTTCTTCCTCGATCTGCTCGACGAATACTATCCCGCCGACGAAGCGCGCCGCCAGTTCCAGACGGCCGTCGAGTGGGGCCGCTACGCGGAGCTCTTCGAGTACGACGCCGAGGACGACCGGCTCTCCGGCTCCGACACGCTCGTCGCCGCCCAGGTCGCCGGCGCCGCGACGCCCAGTTAGGTCAGCGCCGCCAGCGCTGCCAAACGGGAACGCAGCCCTCGCTGCGGCTGAGCCGCGCCAACGCGACGAGCACCGCGACCTCGGCCGCGGCAACCCCGACCAGCGCCGCCATGCGGGACGCATCCGGCCAGGTGTGGCTCAGCGGAAGAACCATGCTCGCCAGCCCAGCGAGAGCGGCAGCAAAGGCAGCCAGACGACGACGCTCCGGACTCATACGCCCGAGTATACACGCCCCGTCCAGCCAAGTGCCAGGGAGCTCAGCTCCTGTCGAGGTCGAGGATCGCCTTGAGGCCTCGCGAGACGGCGACCATGATGTCCGGTGGCAGGTCACCGAGCTTGGGACCGACGGCACGACGCCGGTCGAGGGCGCGAACTTGATGACAGCTGACGAGGCTGTCTTTCGTCGTGCCGCCGGCGCCAGCCGGAACCGCCGGATTGAGAACGTTGCCCGGCCGACCATTGGCATCGGTGAGCGGGCAGACGATGGTGATGGGCGAGCGCTCCGTTTGCAGATCGCGCTGTACGATGACGCAAGGACGGGTCTTTTGCATTTCGCTCCCGACGGTAGGATCGAGCGCGAAGCGATACACCTCTCCGCGCTTCACGGAATCCCGTCGGCGGCCGTGCCGTCGAACTCGGCGAGGAGTTCACGATCCGCATCAGCGCTGGCGTCGAGGATTGCCGCGAGTTCCCGGTCCTCGCGGTCTCTGCGCGCACGTAAGGCTGCCTCACGCGATGCGGCCACCATGAACGCTGTCCGGTTTGGGGCGGCAACCTCGTCAATCAATGCGAGATCGTCCTCAGGGACGATGAGCGAGATGCGCGGCATGGGATGAGTATCCCGCAACCGGTCGCGTTTTGACAATACGCTTCATCCATATGATTCGTATATACGAAGCCTCTATGAGGCGCTGCCGCCCCCTTCACGACAAGAACAGCGATCGGCAAGATATCGAACGTACGTTCGCGTAGTGTCGGGGTCCGCGATGGCTACGTCTGTCTATGCTGAGCTGCACGCCTGGTCGAACTTCAGCTTCCTGGAAGGGGGGTCGCACCCCGAGGAGCTGGTGCGGACCGGGCGCGGGCTGGGGCTGGCTGCGCTCGCGCTGACCGACCGGGACGGGCTCTACGGGGCGGTCCGGTTCGCCAAGGCGGCGGACGAGGTCGGGCTGCCGGCGATCTGCGGGGCCGAGCTGACGCTCGAGACGCCGGACGCCGCACCGATCCGGGCCGGTCGGCCGGCGCGGGCGACCAAGGACGTCCCGACCGACGGGCCGCGGCTGGTACTGCTGGCCGAAGACAAGCGCGGCTACGCCAACCTGACCCGGTTGATCTCGACCGCGCAACTGCGCGGGCGCAAACGCGACGCGCGGTTGCAGCTCGAGGATCTCGACGGCCACACGGACGGGCTGATCGCGCTCTCGGGCGGCTACCACGGCCCAATCGAACGTGCGCTGCGTCAGCGCGACGATGCCGGCGCCCGCGCGCTGAGCGCACACTTGCGCGACGTCTTCGCGGGAC
>JBEKAU010000317.1:0-4207 GCA_050015755.1 Vulcanimicrobiaceae bacterium
GCCCGTCGAACAGGGCCTCGATCGCGGCGGCCGGATACGACGGCCGCGCGGCCGCGTAGTCGACCGCGCGATCGGCGAACCGGCCGGTCGGGTTCACGCGACGGTCAGCTCGACCGGGATGTTCCCGCGGGTCGCGTTCGAGTAGGGGCAGACCTTGTGCGCTTCTTCGACCAAGTGCAGCGCCTGGTCGTGGGGAATCCCGGGCAGCGTCACGTGCAGCGCGACCTGGATGTTGAGCGCGCCGTCCGGCTTCTGCAACAGACCGACTTCCGAGTCGATCGAGGCATCCTTCGGCAGCTCGACGCCGGCCTTCCCGGCCACGAGGCCGAGCGCGCCCATGAAGCACGCGGCATAGCCGACCGCGAACAGCTGTTCGGGGTTCGTCCCTTCACCGGTGCCGCCCATCTCCTTGGGCTTGTGCAGCACGACGTTCAGCTTGCCGTCGTCGCTGTGTCCCTCGCCGTCGCGTCCGCCGACGACGTGTCCCTTGGCCGTGTAGAAGATCTTCGGTCGTACATTCATCGCCATAGCGACGCTCACGACCCAGCCGCGCGGCCGTGGGATTCAACCCCGCCCAGAGCGCTCGCCAACTCGTCGTAGAGGTACGTCATCGTCTCGATCCCGCCGAAGAACTGGTGCAGGTCGAACTTTTCGTTGGGCGCGTGGATGGCGTCGTCGGGGAGACCGACGCCGATCAGCACCTGCGGCAGGTGCAGGATGCGGTCGAACGAGGAGACCGGGCCGATCGTGCCGCCGGTCCCGATGAAGACCGGCGGTTTGCCGAAGCCGCGTTCCATCGCGCGCGCCGCGGCCGCGACGGCCGGATGGTCGCGTGAGGTCTCGACGGCGCGCGTGTCGCCGTGCGCTTCGACCTCGACGCGCACGCCGCGCGGCGCGACGCGCTCGACGAACCGCGCCACCGCGTGCTTGATCGCTTCGGGATCCTGATGCGAGACCAGTCGTGCGGAAAGCTTCGCCCGCGCGAACGAGGGGATGATCGTCTTCGAGCCGTCGCCTTGATAGCCGCCGTACATGCCGTTGATCTCGAGCGTCGGACGGAACCACATGCGCTCGAGCGGCAAGCGCGCCTGCTCGCCGCTGAGTTCCGGAATGCCGAGCGCGTGTGCTTCCTTCGCGGGATCGAACGGCAGCGCGGCCAGCTCGGCGCGTTCGCTCGGCGCCAACTCGCGCACGTCGTCGTAGAAACCCGGCACGGTGACGCGACCGTGGCCGTCCTTGAGTGCAGCGAGGATCTGCGCGAGCGCTTCGAGTGGGTTCTTGACGATGCCGCCGTAGTAGCCCGAGTGCAGGTCGCTGGTCGGACCGTGCACGGTGATCTCCCAGAACACCATCCCGCGCAGCGAGGTCGTGAGCGAGGGCACGTCCTCGGCAAAGACGGCGGTGTCGGAAACGACGACGACGTCGCAGGTCAGCCGCTCGCGCTCGCGGGCGAGGAACGCCTCGAAGTTCGGCGAGCCGATCTCTTCTTCGCCTTCGATGACGACCTTGACGTTGATCGGTAAGCGGCCGTTGAGCCGCAGATGCGCTTCGATCGCAGCCAGGTGCATGAGGTTCTGGCCCTTGTCGTCGACGGCGCCGCGTCCGAAGATCTTACCCTCGCGAACCTGCGCGTCGAACGGCGGCGAAATCCACAGGTCGAGCGGGTCGACCGGCTGGACGTCGTGGTGGCCGTAGATCAGAATCGTCGGTGCACCCGGTGCGCCCAACCACTCACCATAGGCGACCGGATGGCCGCCCGTTTCGAGCACGTCGGCGTGGGTGAGGCCTGCCGCGCGCATCCGTGCGACGGCGTGCTCGGCGGAGCGGCGCACGTCGGCGGCGCGGTCGGGCTGCGCGGAGATCGACGGGATCGCGATCCAGTCGTGCAGTTCCTCGAGGTACCGGTCGTGGTTGGCGCGGACGTGTGCGATGAGGGCGTCGGCGTGCGGGGCGAGCATCGTGCCCACTTCGCCCGCCGACGCGTGATCCTCTATCGCGGCATCGGCCAGTCCGGGTGCATGAGGTAGGCCGGCACCGCGCTCGGCGAGGGGGCGGCCGGAGCCGGCGCCGGCGTGTCGCGCAAGTCGCTCTCACGCGGCTCGTCGATGTCGATGCGGATCCGCAGGCGCCAGGCGCCGATGACGATCGCGAAGTGCGTTGCAAGGATGGTCATCGTCATGCCTCTCGCGTCGCCCACCACGGCACCGACGCCACGAGCACGATGATGGAGACGACGCCGGCGACGAGCGCGCGCCACTCATCACTCAGGGGGATCAGTTGGGTGTGCCCGGTGTGTGCTTCCGAACCGATGTTGCCGAGCCAGGAGAGGGGGCTCAGCCAGTCTAGGCCGATCAGGATGCTGTGGATCGGCTCCGGGAACGGTGCCTGCGAGAGAGCGCCGATGATGAACATCGCGGCCCAGAGCACGCCGGCGATGATTCCGCCACGCCCCGTCAGCCGTCCCGAGAGTAGACGAATGTACGCGTAGAGCATCAACGAGCAGGCGAACGCGAGCGCCACGATCACGGCGGCTCCGGAATCGCCGCGAATGTATTGGAAGAAACCGAGCGCGGCGATGATCACGATCTCCGCCAGGAGCACCACCACGTACGAGATCACCATCGCGACCAGGTCGACCGCCGTGTATTGCCACGCGATCGAGGTGCGCAGAACCGGCCGCGTCCACAGGATCGCCAACGTCGTACCCTCGGCACTCAAGCTGCCGGCGAGACACGAGCCCACCACGAGCGGGCCGAGAACGGCGATACCCAGCAACCAGGTCACGGGAATGCCGGACGTCATCTCACTGTGCGGCTGCGAACGCACGATGCCACTCAGCGCGAGCGCCAAGATCGCGGCGATGCCGAGGGTGAACCAGAACAAGACGCGCCGCGCGCGAAATACTTCGACATAGGTCATGCGTGGTGTCCTCCGTCGTCGACGGCATCAAGGAAGAGGTCTTCGAGGGAGCGGTCGATGACGCGCACGCTGGTCGCGCCGAGCGCACCGAGGCGAGCGGCGACCACGTCGGAGCTGCTGTTCGCATAGACCCGCAAGCTCGTTCCGGCGCGCTCGATCTTCATTGCCGGCAGACCGCTCACGTCCGGGATGGAACCCTCGAACGTCGCTTCGACGACGCGCGAGGCTTCACGCAAGTCGTCGATCTCGCCGGCCAGCACGATCTTGCCGTCGCGCATGATCGCAACGCGGTCGGCTGCGCGGTCGACTTGACCGATCTGATGCGAGGAGAGGAGAATCGCCGCTCCGGCGGTCGCTGCGTCGATGAACAGGTCCAGTACGACGCGCTGCATCACCGGGTCGAGGCCGCTCGCCGGTTCGTCGAGGATCAGGATGTTCGGACGAATCGAGAGCGCGACGATCAGTGAGAGCGCCGTCTGCTGCCCCTTCGAGAGCTTCCCGGCCTTTTTCTTGGGGTCGAGCCGGAACGTCGCGATCAGCTCCTTGGCGAACTTCTCATCGTATCGTGGTTGGGTGCGGCGCACGAACTCGAGATGCTGTGCCACCGTCAGCCAGAGATAGAGCGCGGGACGTTCGGGGACGAAGCCGAGCCGCTCGAACGTCTTGGGCGTGAGCAGCGCGCCGTCGAAGCGCACCTCGCCGGCATCGGGCTTCGTGAACCCGACCAGACAGCGGAACGTCGTCGTCTTGCCGGCGCCGTTGCGACCGAGCAGACCGCAGACCGAGCCGGCCGGCACTTCGAGAGACACGTCGTCGGCCGCGATGACGCCGCCGTAGCGTTTGGTGAGACCGTGAACGGCGATCATCGAGCTTCCTCCTCGTGACGATCTTCAGGATACCAACGCGTCGCAGACGCGTCGACGATCGTACGCAATTCTTCTTGAGTGAGCCCGAGTGCCCGCGCTTCGCGCACGGCGTTGTCGAGCGTAGTGGTGGCGACGTCGAGCGCCGCGCGGCGCGCTTCGCCGAGTGCTCCGTCCTCGCGGACGAAGGAGCCGCGTCCGGCCGCGGTGGCGATGACGCCGTCGCGCTCCAGATCCCGGTAGACCCGGGCCACGGTGTTCGCGTTGAGCTTGAGCTCGTGGGCGAGCCCTTTCACGGTCGGCAGGCGCTCGCCAGGCGAGAGGGCACCGACCGCGATGGCTCGCTTGATTTGTTCGGCGAGCTGCACGTAGAGCGGGGCACCGCCGTGCGGGTCAACCGAGAAAAAGGCGGGAGAGATCGGAAG
>JBEKAU010000318.1:0-4198 GCA_050015755.1 Vulcanimicrobiaceae bacterium
CGTTCGTTCTCCGACTTCGTCGAGCGCTGGAACGACATTCGCTATCTGGTGAAAGCCAACGAGCAGACGATTCGCGAACGCCGCTCCGACGAACGCCAAGTCGCGATGATCCAATCGAGCCTGCTGGGCGTGCAGTCGCAGCTGCAATCCGAACAGGCGCAAGAGCAGCAGCAGCGCTACGCGCTCGACGGCCTTGCGCAGCAGCGCCGCAACCTGGTCGTCGCGGCCGACGATCAGCGCCGCTCGGTCCAGGCCGAGGTCTCGCAGCTCGACGACATCTCCGAAGCCGAAGAGGCCGAACTCGAGGCGCTGGTCCGCGAGAAGCAGCGCGAAGCCGAGGCCGCCTATCAGGCGCAGCGGCGCGCGGCGCTCCTCTCCGGCGAGCAGTTGCCGCCCGAGCCGGGCGCGCCGGGCGAGCTGATGTGGCCGGTCTCGGGGCCGATCACCTCGCCGTTCGGCTACCGCATGCACCCGGTCTACCACCGCATGATCCTGCACGCCGGGATCGACATCGGCGTCCCGACCGGGACGACCGTCGCGGCCGCCGCCGAGGGCCGCGTCATCGTCGCCGGCTACGAGGGCGACTGCGGCAACATGGTCGCCATCGACCACCACGGCGGCCTCTCGACGATGTACTGCCACATGTCCCAGATCTTCGTCTCGGTCGGCCAGGACGTCCAGCGCGGCCAGGCGATCGGTGCCGCCGGCGCGACCGGCGATGCGACCGGCCCGCACGTCCACTTCCAAGTCATGCAAGACGGGCATCCGGTCGATCCCATGTCGTTCCTCAAGTAGGGCTCCTCCCTCAAGCGGAGCCCAACCGAAAGGGTTAAAGACCCGTAAGGGATTGGAACAAACCGCACCGCAGGTGGGTTCAACCCCTTACCGAGCTCGTCAGGATCGAAGGATACGTTTGACCGCCCGTACCCGTGTTTTGTCCGCCGTTGCCGTCGTCGTGCTCGCCTCCGTGGCGATCGCGGCCTATCTGGACCGTCCCGGTTCCGCCGGCGCGTCCACGGTCTCGGTCGGCGACGGCCAGCACATCGTGGGGCTCGACCTCGCGAGCTTCTTGGGCAGCAGCACCGATCAGCGCGCGATGCTCACCACCGCCTACGACCGCGTCGAGCACGTCTACTACAAGCCGGTCGCCGACCAGCAGCTCGTCCACGGCGAGCAGCTCGCGCTCGCGATCTTCCTCAAAGATCACAAGGTCGCCGTGCCGCGGGTTCCGCAGGCCGTCGCGACCGGCGATCGCACCCACGACCTGGGCGTGCTGGAATCGACGCTCGCGAGCGTGCAGAAGCGTTACGGCAGCGTCGCGCCGGCGTCGATCTACACCGAAGTCGCGCTGGCCGGCATGCTCGGCGGTCTGGGCGATCCATACACGACGTATCTCTCGCCGCAAGAGATCGCGGGGCTGAACGAACAGCTCGACGGCGGCAACTTCGGCGGCATCGGCGTCTACATCCAACAGGACCAGAAGACCGGCGCGATCCTGGTCGATCCGATCGAAGGCAACCCGGCGATGAAGGCCGGCGTGCGGCCGGGCGACGTCATCCTCGCCGTCGACGGCCACTCGACGCTCGGTCAGAAGATCGACGCGGTCGAGCGCGAGATCCGCGGTGAGGACGGCACGATCGTCAACCTGACCCTGCGCCGGCGCGTCACGCGCACGACGCAGACGGTCGCGGTGACGCGCGCGCAGATCCACGTCCCGTCGGTGCGCGCGAAGATCGAGAACGACATCGACTACATTCGCCTGGCCGACTTCGGACAGACCTCGGCCGACGAAGTGCACCGCGCGCTGCTCGAAGGTAAGGCCAAGCACGTGCGTGGGTACATCCTCGACCTGCGCAACAATGGTGGTGGCCTGCTCGATGCGGGCGTCGACATCTCGAGCCTGTTCATCCCGCAGGGACCGATCGTCTCGACGATCGATCGCATGGGCGATCGCGACGTGCGCGATGCAACCGGGCACTACGTCGATGCCAAGCCGTTGGTCGTGCTGGTGAACCAGTACACCGCCTCGGCTTCGGAAATCACCGCCGGCGCGATTCAGGATTACGGCGTCGGCACGCTGGTCGGCACCAGGACCTTCGGCAAGGGCGTCGTGCAGAGTCTCTACACGATGCCCGACAAGGGCGCGCTCAAGATCACGACCGCCCGCTACCTCACTCCCAAGGGCCGCGACATCCAGCACAAGGGGATCGTCCCCGATGTCGTCGTCCCGCAACGCGTCGATCTCCCGATCATCGATACGCCAGCCGACGCACAGCTCAACGCCGCGAAGAAGATCATCGAAAAGGACGCCGTTTCATGAACCGCCTCGTTCCCTTGGCCACCGCCGCGCTGCTCGCGCTCGCCACCGCGCGCGTGCCGGCGGCCACCCCGACCACGAGCCTCTCACCGCAACAGACGGAAGAGCTCGTCTCGACGTACGCGCACCTCACCGGTGACTTCTACAAGTCGGTCGATCGTACGGCGGCGCTCGACGGCGCGCGCACCGCGATCGTCGGATATCTCAAGGACAAGGGGCACCTCACCAACGTGAAGCTCCCGGCCGTCCACGCCGGCTCGGACGACACCGAGAACGCCGAGGCGCTGCAGCACGAAGTCGAAGGCGCGGTCGCCGAATACGCCTCGAAGCTCAAGCCGGTCGACGCGATCTCCGGTTCGCAGCAGATCACGTACGCCGCGATGGCGGGCGTGCTGGGTTCGGTCAAGGACCGCTACACGGTGTTCCTCTCGCCCAAGGAGTACGCGGCGCTCAACGAAGGACTCGACGGCACCTCGTTCGGCGGCGTCGGCATCTCGTACACGATCGACGACAAGACGAAGGACCTGATCGTCGAGAACGTCATCCTCGACGGCCCCTCCGACAAGGCGGGCTTGCAGTCGAACGACGTCATCACCGCGATCGACGGTAAGGCCGTGCCGACCATCCTCGCCGGCGCCGGTGCGCTCGAAGTCGAGCAGAAGCGCGTCACCGACGTGCTGCGCGGCGATCCGGGCACCAAGGTCTCGCTGACGATCGAGCGCGACGGCAAGGCGCTCGCGCCGGTCACGATCGTGCGCGCCGAGATCCATCAGCCCAGCGTGCTCTCCAAGATGCTGCCGGGGAATGTCGGCTACGTCCAGCTCGCCGTGTTCGGCGCGACGACCGCGCAAGAGCTCGACACCGCGCTCAAGCGTCTGGATTCCGAAGGCGCGAAGGCGTACGTCCTCGACCTGCGCTACAACGGCGGCGGCTACCTCAACGCCGCGGTCGACGTGAGCTCGAAGTTCATCTCCAACGGCCCGATCGTCAGCGTGCAGTCGCGCGCCGGCAACGACACCGAGTACGACGCGGAGAACGACGCGATCGCGCCGCGCCCGCTGGCCGTGCTCGTCAACCAGTACACCGCCTCGGCCTCGGAGATCACCGCCGGTGCGATCCAGGATAGCGGCGTCGGCGAACTGATCGGCCAGAAGACGTTCGGCAAGGGCGTCGTGCAGACGATCTTCCCGATGCGCGACGGCTCGGCGGTGAAGATCACGACCGCGCGCTACTTCACCCCGAAGGGTCGCGACATCAACAGCGTCGGCATCCAACCCGACATCCAGAGCCTGCTCGCCAAGGATCAGAAGATCCGCCCCGGCGATCCCAAGCAAGACCCGCAGCTCGATGCCGCGCTGACCTACCTCAACGGCCGGCTCGCGCAGCTCGGCCAAGCGGCCCCGGCCCCCAGCCCCGCCGCCCAGTAGGCCTCCGCCTCGCGGCAACGGCCCGATGAGAAACGCCCCCGGCAGAGTGCCGGGGGCGGCGGTCGGAGCTGCGGTCAGCTCTTCTTGCGGGTGGTGGTCGACTTCTTGGCCGCCGTCTTCTTGGCGGTCGCGGTCTTCTTGACGGCGCTCGTCGTCTTCTTGACCGCAGGCGCCTTGGCGGCGGCCGGGGCTTTCTTGACGGCGGTCGTGGTCTTCTTGGCCGCCGGCTTCTTGGCGGCCGCGGTCTTCTTGACGGCGGCCGTCTTCTTCCCGGCGGTCTTCTTGGCGGCCGGCGCGGCGGTCGCGGGAGCCTTGCGGCCACGCGTGGTGCGCTTCGCGGGCTGATCGGCGATGAAGTCTTCCGTCGTCGCGTCGAGCTCGACGTCGACTTCGGCCGCCTGGAGCTCGGCCTTGGCCGCGGTGCCTTTGCGGCCCGAAGGCAGCGCCGGCAGCG
>JBEKAU010000319.1:0-4183 GCA_050015755.1 Vulcanimicrobiaceae bacterium
GACATCGACCGGCTGATGACGCGCACGATGCTGCGGCCCGTGGCGCGCGGCGCGCTGAGCCCGCGCGATGCGCTCATCTTTGCCGCGCTCGCGCAGTGCAGCGGTTTCGCGCTGCTCTATTTGTTCGTCAACCCGCTCGCCGCGTGGTTGTCGCTGGGCGGAAACGCGTACTACGTGTTCGTGTACACGATGTGGCTCAAGCGCATCACGCCGCTGAACATCGTCGTCGGCGGTGCAGCCGGGGCGATCCCGCCGCTCGTCGGCTGGGCCGCGGTCACACATCAGCTCGGCTCGCCCGCCTTCGCACTGTTCGCCGTCATCTTCTTGTGGACGCCGCCGCACTTCTGGGCGCTCGCGCTGATGACCAACGTCGATTACGACAAGGCCGGCATCCCGATGCTGCCCAACGTCGCCGGCATCGCGCGCACCAAGCGCGAGATCGTCATCTATTCGCTGGTCCTGGTCGGCGTCTCGCTGGCGTTCTTCCCGCTCCACGTGCTCGGGCCGTGCTACGGAGGCTGCGCGCTGGTCCTCGGTGCGGTCTTCTTGTGGGACGCCTGGAAGGTGTCGGGCGACTCGACCAAGCGGCAAGCGCGCGTGCTCTTCAAGTACTCGCTGCTGTACCTGGCGCTGATGTGCGTCGCGATGGTGGCGGATCGCGTGATCTAGCCGTGACCGACGGCGCAGCGACCGCCCCTCGGACGACGGTCGCCGGACACCAGGTCGACGCGAGCACCGTCCCGCTGCTGCTCACACTGGGACTGGGCGTCTTCGCGGGCGCACTGGACCTGGGCGTCCTCTCGCCGGCCTTGCCGGCGCTGGGCACACAGTTCGCCGTCGGGCCGAGCGCGCTGGCCTGGGTGTTCACGCTCTATTTGCTGGCAAACGTCGTCGCGATTCCGATCGCCTCGACGCTCGCCGACCGCAACGGGCGCCGCGGCGTCTACATCGCGTGCGTCGCGATCTTCGGCGCCGGCAGCGTGCTCGCGATCGCCGCGCCATCGTACGGCATCTTCCTGTTGGCGCGTGCGATCCAGGCGATCGGCGCCGGCGGGATCTTCCCGGTCGCGACCGCGGCGATCGCCGATCGCGTGCCAGTCGAACGCCGCGGCGCGGCGCTCGGCTTGGTGGCGGCGACGTGGGGACTCGCGGCGGTGATCGGGCCGGCGTTCGGAGGGCTGGTCACGCGCTTCGCCTCTTGGCACTGGGTCTTCGTGCTCAACGTGCCGCTCGCGATCGTCGTGATCGCGCTGGCGCGCACCCGCGTCCCGACGGCGGCGCCGCACGCGCGCGGCCCGCTCGACGTCACGGGCCTGGTGACGTTGGCGATCGGACTGCTCGCGCTGATGAGCTTGCTGACGCGCCTATATCGCATCGACGGCAAGGTCGACGAAGCCGCCGCGTGGGCGATGCTCATCGTCGCCGTGATGGCGTTCGTGCTCTTCGCCTTTGCGGAACGGCGTGCGGTGCAGCCGGTCATCCCGCCGGCGTTCTTCCGCGACCGGCAGCTGCTCGTCACCTATGTGCTCGAGTTGTTCATCGGCGCGCTCGAAGGCTCGCTCTTCTTCATCCCGGCGGCGCTCGTGGCAGCGCAACACCTCAGCTACGCGACCGCCGGTGGCGTCGCCGCACTGGGCGCGATCTGCTTCGTCGTCGTCATCCCGCTCTCGGGCCGCGCGCTCGACGTCATCGGCAGCCGCGCCGTCCTCGCCATCGGCACGACGCTGACCGCCGCGGGCCTAGCGATCTTCGCGTTCGGCTTCGCGCACCTGTGGGTCGCCTTGCTGGCGATGGTCGTCGCCGGTTTCGGCTTCGGCTCGCTGCTCGGCGCACCGACGCGTTACATCATCACCAGCCGCGTCGGCCAAGATCGGCGCGCGTCCGCGGTCGGCCTCCTGTCGATCGTGCTGATCATCGGGCAAATCATCGGCGGCTCGCTGGGCGGCGGCGTCGCCAGCTCCCACGACTCCACGATCGCCGGCTACCGCATCGCCTACCTCACCTTTACCGCCATCGCCATCGCCGCCACCCTGCTGACGTTTGGCTTGGCGTCTCGTACGGCGGAACGCGCCGGTCAGGCGCCGGTCGAAGCCGCTTAGGCGCCCTCGAAGAAAATCTTTCGCGCTAAGCGGTACAGTAAGTAGACGAACGCCGCGAGGACGACGACGACGGCGACGAGGTCGGTCAGGCCGCTGAAGCCGGCGACGGCGTTGCCGCAGAGGGCGATGGCGCCGGTCTTGAGCCAGAGGTCGAAGCGTTGCAGCGCGTTGCCGCCGTGGCCGTCGAGAGCGTCGATCTGCGCGAGCAGTTCGTCCGGTGTCCAGGCGGTGTCGGTGCGCATTGCGGCGATGTGGCCGGTGCGGTCGATCGTCACCGTGTTTTCGCTGTGAATGATCCCGATCTGCGGGTCGGGGATTGCACCGATGCCGAAGCGGGCGGCGAAGTCGAGGGTTGGGTCGGCATTACCGACGACGAGCGTCCAGCGGCGCGGGTCTTGGCCGAAGATCTGTCCGTAACGGCGGAGTACCGGTGGCCGATCGTAGGCCGGGTCGAGCGAGACTTCGACCAGCTGCAGTGCGCGGTGTCCGGCGTGGTCTTGCAGCGCCCGGAACTTGGCGCTGATGAGCGGGCACATCCGCGCGTCCTGGCAGCGCGTGTAGATGAACGCGAGGACGACGTCCTGGCCGCGCAGCGCCGAGAAGCGGAACGGCCGGCCGTGCTGATCGACGAACGAGGCGACCTCGGGTACCCGATCGCCGACCCGCAGTGGGGTGACGCGGCGCAGCGGGGAGGCCGCCTCGTCGGTCAGCGGCTCGGCCGCCGTGCTGACGACGTTGCGCAGGGTCCACGGCTCGGTCGTCGTGTCGACCTCGGCGTCGATGGTGGCCCCCGCTTGCAGTTGGGCAGCCCGGGCACGGGGAACGATACGGAACGGCATCGTCATCGCCGGCATCGCGCCGAACGGGTCGTGGCGGACGACCGCCGTCCCGTCTTTCGCGCTCACCGCGAGGACGACGCCGTGCAAGCGCGTCGCGGCGCAGGCCGTCCCCGGGAAGCACAGCATGATCGACACGAACAGCATCATCCACGGGATCAAGCCGAGTCGTCTGACCGCCGACGAGCGCGCGAGCACGCTGATCCGGCGGCCGTGGAAGCGCAGCGAACGCACGGTCGTGCTGTGGGGATTCTTCGGCCGCCTGAGCATCGCGATCGAGCCGATCCTCTGCGGGCTCGTCTTCGCAGCGATCACCATCGGCGTGTTCCTCGCTCCGCGCCTCTCGCCCCGGTGGGTCCAACCCGACATCATCATTATTGCGCCGGTCTTCGCGATGGGGTTCGTGGGGTGCGTCATCTGGGCGATCGGCGTCATGTTCGCACCGGCGCGCGCGCTCTTCCACACCCTGCGGCCGATCTATCAAGTCGACGGCTACATCCGCTACCGTCCGCGCGACGAGTACTCGAGCGCGCGCGAGAACGGTTACGTCGCGGTGCTCACCGAGACGCGCACGGTCGCATGTGAATGGCCCACGCTCGGACCGACCGAACTCCCGAACCTCACCCGCGCGGCGCTCTGCGAGTTCAGCGAGTACGGCGGCGTCCACGCGATCGACGGCCATGCGACCGGCGTCCTGCCGCAGCGCATCCCCGCGCTCGGCGTCGGGATGTCGCCCCGCAAACGGGAGATCGTCTGATGTACATTTCGATCATCGTCCTGTACGTTGCCGACCGCGATCGTGCGATCGCGTTCTACACCGACACGCTCGGCTGGAACAAGACGATGGACGTCCCGATGGGCGAGGACGGCGGCCGCTGGGTCACCCTTGCACCTCCGGAAGGCAAGGCGCAGTTCACGCTCTACCTCGACGCCGAGGAGGCCGGGGGAGACACCAACGTCATCCTCGAGGTCGACGACGTCGAAAAAACCGCCGCGCAGCTTGCGCAGCGCGGCGTGAACTTCATCGAGGCCGCCCGGCGTGAGCCGTGGGGCGGGTGGGCGCGGTTCGAGGACTCCGAAGGGAACGTCCTCGCGTTGCACTCGCCCCCGAGCGGCTAGTCCAGCTTCAGGTTGAGGGTGTTGCTGGCGGGCCAGAGGTGGCCGAAGCCGGCTGACCCCAAGACCATCCCGGCCACGGCGAAGATCAGGATCACGCCGATGATCCCCGCCCAGATGACCAGGGTCGGG
>JBEKAU010000320.1:0-4169 GCA_050015755.1 Vulcanimicrobiaceae bacterium
CGGACGGCCGACGTGCTCCCGGCGTGGGCGGTGCCGCAGGATGGGTTCCACCCGCTCGAACACTACGCCGGCAGCATCTTTCGCTGGGTGACCGGGGCGGCGCACATCGCGATCCGCGATGCGAACCATGCTTGGCTCGCGCTCGATGTCGAACCCGGCCCGGGCGTCGGCTCGGGTTCGTTCACGCTGCGCGCCGAGACCGACGCCGGCATGCCGATCGCCTCATTCGTCATTGCGGCTCGTACGACGGTACGGCTACCGCTCGACGGGCTGGGGAAGAGCAGGCGCCTCGTGCTTCTCACCGAGGAGGGTGGTCGTGTCGTCGCGGGAGACGCGCGTGTGCTCGACTACCGCGTCTTCGCGTCGAGTTGATCTTCGTCGCACAGCACGTCGATAGCGGTGCGACTCTCGTCGAGGACGAGGCTCTCGACGGCCTGCGCGCGCTCCGCCGGACGGGTGTAGTGCTCGAAGAACAGCCGCATCACGCGGTCGACTCCCGCCGGATTGACGCTGCGCAGGTCTGATTCGAAGTACATGCCCCGGCTGAACGACCCTGCGACGATCTCGTAGCCCGGGAAGTAGGTGACGTGCGAGTGGGCGCGCTCGACTTCGTCGACCGCGGCGCGCAGCGCGGCTTTGGTGTAGGTCGCGGCGGTCAGGACGTGACGGGGCTCGTAGGTCGCGATCGGCGGTTGGGGCGAGACGGTCAGCACGACGTGCGCGTTCGCGTTGACCTTGCCCAAGCGTTCGATGAAGGCGTGCAAGTCAGCGGCAATCTCGGCGACCGTCGCATTGTGGAATCCGTATCGCTCGGGCTCGGCGAGGCCGCCGGCGACTCCCGGCGCGAGCGGAAACACGGCGCCATCGGCGAGCGCATACCACATTTCGGTGAGACCCAGGGTCAGCACGACCACGTCGGCGTCCGTGAAGAGCGCTCGCGTCGCGGTCAGCTGCTGCGCGCGAGACGCGCGGACGGCCTCGACGCTGGCGAACCCATCCGGCTGGAGCTGCGGTCGAAACGGGTCGACGTAGCGTCCATCCTCGCGCAGCCAGGCCTCGTCCTGCGGCGTCAACGTGCCGAACGCGCGATCGAACAGCTGCAGCAATTGCCGCGCGGTGTAGATGTTCCCGCAGTTGGCTTCGAGCACGTCGTAGCCGGCGGAGATCAGCGCATGCGAGACGCGCTGGGCGAAGCAACTCCCGATCGCTGCGATGCGTGTCGTCGGCTCGATGCTGTACGGCGGCGATGCGACTGGATCGACCTCGTTCGCCGGCACGCGCTCGACCGCGCGACGCCAGAAACGCTCATCCGGCAGCGCGGCATACGGAGATGTCGACGCCGTAGCGGCCGTCGGCCGGGCGGGCGGCGAGGGAGCCTTCGGAGGCGGGGCGTCGAGATGCTCGAGGTCGCGATAGAGCGGGTGCTCGAGTCGCGGCGTCGTCAGGGTCGGGGGGTCGAGCCCGGCGTACACCTCAAACGACCGCGCGACGTACGTTTCGAGGTCGAGCAGTTCCGGGGAGAGGTGAAACTTCGGATCGTAGCCGCGCATGAACGCGTACGCACCCGGCAGGCCCCAACGCGCTCCGAGCTCTGGGTAGACTGGCCAAACCCCATCACCTTGAAGCGGGTCGATCACGAACGATTCCACGTCGGGGACCAGCACGTCGATCTCTGCCCGGCGCATGATCGCGCGCGCGAAATCGGCCAGAACACGCAGCTTCGGGTGATTGATCGTGTGCATGAACGCGCCTCTGCGCCGCCACGCCGGCAGCATGTCGCGGAGGTCGAGTTGGCACGCGTCACCTTCATCGATGAGAACGCGATCGGACGCCGGTGCGTAGTCGAAGAATCCCAGCGCTTCGAAGACCCGCTCGTTGAAGAGCGCGATCGTCTGCGCGACGCTGAGCCCGCGGTGCCAGCCATAGAGCACCAGCGTTGAATGGTGGCGGCCGGACATCACCGCCGGCGCGAGACTGTCCAAGCGCACGCAGTCGGGGTGGAACGCGTTGTAGAACGCCCGTGGATAGAGGATCTCGTTCGGCGCCGCGGGGCGGAGTGTCCACGGTAAACGCGGATTGCGTTGGCGCACGACCAATTGGTCAGGAGGGGCGACTTCGCCGATGGCGATCTCGAGCGGGATCACCTTGATGGCGAGGCTCTGGTTCATTGCGTACATGCAGGCTGCGACACCGCGCCCCTGGCAGTTGCCCGAGACGTAGATGGTCCGGGCCGACGAGCCCTTGCGTTGCCGGAGCGGCGAGGATTGCATCGTATGCGACGACGCGTCGGGCAAAGGCGCGAGCGCCGCTTCGGCCGGTGGAGCGGGCTGAAGCTCGACGACGGCCTCGAGCGCGGCGGTCGGGTCCTGCTCGTCGAACCACGAGACACCTTCCTGTACCAGCGTGATGCGCAGCCGCGCCGGACCGGCGCGCACGGGCGCGACGACACGAATCGCGATGTCGACGGACTCGCCGGGCTCGAGCGTATGCGGCAGTTGGGTGCGGTAGGCGCGTCGCGTGTCGACATAGGAGCCCTCGTCGGGGGCGAGCCATTTGAACGACGCAAAGATCGGCATCGGCGGCGCACTCACAAAGAAGCTCGCCGTCGGATTGGTAACGCGGACGGTCACGTCGCGCGTCTCGTCGGCGGTCCACACGCTGGGCAGCGAGCCTTCGATCGTGCAGCGAAAGTCGGTCCATGGGAGCGGTTTGCTCGCCGGGAATTGCGCACGCTGATGTCCGCCACCGAGTTCCATCAGGCTCTCCTAAGCGGAAACTCCAACGGACCAAACAGATCTTCCCACTGCCGACGGCGGCGCCCGTCGAAGTAGGCGTCGAGCCACGTGAGTTCTTCGCCCGGGAGTTCGGCCCGGTAGCGATCATCGGCTCCTGGCCGAAGGTTCACGCGAATGGCGGCTTCGCGGACCGGCGCGAACGGAATGCCGGCGAAAGCACAGATCTCTGCAAGGGTGGCTTCGGGCGTCGCACCGAGGGCCGAATACGAAACCACCCGTACCTGCTGTGGATCGAGGGCACGCACGATCCCGGCGAGGCGCGAGAGTTGGTCGTCACATTCGACGGCGAGGCGCCGTAGATCGGTATCGAAGCCGCGCCGAAGGGCCGAATAGGTGGCCGCGCACGGGTCGCGAGCCATGACGACGATGCGAGCCGTGGGAAATGCGTCGAGGACGTCCCATACGTCGGGCGACCCGCTGCCGTGCGGCTTCCCGAATGGGAACGAGCGTTTGAGGATCACGTGGGTGGTGTCGGCTCCGAACGCTCCGGGCGCGCCCATGCGTGCGGCGAGCGCGAGCCACGCCTCCTTGGCGCGACGCTGCTGCCCAAGCGTCGCGCGTCGATTCCACAGCACCGTAGTAATGTCATCGATGTCGGCGTGCAGCGCCCGCACCTCCGGACGTTCGTCTCGCCGTCCTTCCTGCGTTCCTATTGCAACGCAGCAGTCGGGCGCGGCCAACACCTCGCGCAGGACCGTCGTGCCCGACCCTTCGGTGCCTGCGATGCAGACGAGGGTCTTCGCGTCAGACGGCAGTTGGCTGCTTCTTCGGTTTTGGATTGACGATGTGGATCGCTTTGCCGTGGATGAACTCGGCGGCATCCATGATCGATTCCGTCAGCGTCGGGTGCGGGTGGATCGAGAGACCGACGTCCTCCGCGGTCGCGCCCATCTCGAGCGCGATCACGCCCTCACCGATCAGCGACTCCGCCTGCGGGGAGACGATGTGCATCCCGAGCAGCAAGTCGGTCTTGGCGTCGGCGATCAGCTTGATCATGCCGTCCGTCTCGTTCATCGTGCGCGCGCGGCCCGACGCGATCAGCGCCATCTTGCCGACCACGATCTCGTGGCCGGCGGCCTTCGCCTCTTCTTCGGAGAGGCCGACGGTGGCGACTTCGGGATCGGTGTAGACGCAGTTCGGGACCGCAACCGGATCGAACGCCGAGGCGCGATCGCCGGCGATGACTTCGGCGGCGACGACGCCTTCCTTCATCGCCTTGTGCGCGAGCAGCGGCGCGCCGGCAACGTCGCCGATTGCGAAGATTCCCTCGACCTTGGTGCGGCGCTGCGCGTCGACCTCGAGGAAGCCCTTGTCGTTGACGGCGAGCCCGGCGGCCGCGAGGTTGAGCGTGTCGGTCACCGGACGGCGGCCGAC
>JBEKAU010000321.1:0-4161 GCA_050015755.1 Vulcanimicrobiaceae bacterium
GCCGCCGACGCGCGTCAGAAGAAGCGCCGCGCGAGCCTGCTGCGCACCTCGATCCTGGTCGTCGTGCTGGCGGTCGTGGTCGGCGTCGTCAACTGGATGACGCGCGGTGAGTTCCTCACCCCCGGCAACTTGACCAACGTGCTGCGACAGATCAGCGTCAACGCGATCATGGCCGTCGGCCAGACGTTCGTCATCATCACCGCCGGCATCGACCTCTCGGTCGGCTCGCTGGTCGCGCTGTGCAGCGTCGTGATGGCGATCGTCGCCAACGCGCTGCACCTGCCCGCACCGCTTGCGTTCATCGTAACGCTGGCCGTCGGCATCGCGGTCGGCTGTGCGGCCGGCTGGGTCAACGCACTCCCGGTCGTGCGTCTGAACTTGCCGCCGTTCATCACCACGCTGGCGATGATGCAGGTCGCGCGTGGCCTCTCCTACATCCTGGCCGGCGGCCAACCGATCCCGCTCCTCGACGCGACGCCCTACAGCTGGCTCGGCATCGGCGGGATCCTGGCCGGCCCACTGGGGCCATCGGGCATTCCGTATCAGGTCATCGTGATGGCGATCGTCGCGATCGCGTTCGCGATCGTGCTGGGCCGCACGGCGTTCGGCCGCTACGTGCTGGCCGATGGTGGCAACGAAGAAGCGGCGCGTTTGGCCGGCGTCGACGTGCGGCGCGTCAAGTCGCGTGTCTACATCATCTCCGGCGCGTGTGCGGGGCTGGCGGCCATGCTGCTCATGGCACGTTTCGCATCGGGCTCACCGCAGAACGGCGTCGGCTACGAGCTGCAAGCGATCGCGGCCGTCGTCGTCGGCGGCACCTCGCTGATGGGCGGTCGCGGCTCGATCATCGGCACGTTCTTCGGTGCACTCCTGATCGGCGTGCTCAACAACGTGATGGACTTGCTGAACATCGAGTCCTATACGCAGCTGATCGTGCTCGGCGTGGTCGTCCTGCTGGCCGTGATCGCCGACGAGATCCGCAAGCGCTACCTGGCGCGCTGAGTCGCGTGAAGCAAGGGTTGGAGCCGGACGATGTGCCGCGCGTCGTCCTTGCCGGGGCGGAATCGACCGGCAAGACGACGCTCGCGCGCGCGCTGGCCGAGCGCTTCGGGCTGCCCTGGGTGGCCGAATACGGCCGCGAATATACGGAGATGAAGTATCGCGACGGGATGGCGACCGACGATTGGACGCCGGCGGAGTTCGTGCACATCGCGCGCGAGCAGCAGCGGCTGGAGGACGCGGCCGCACGCTCCGGCGCCCCGCTGGTGATCGCCGACACCGACGCATTCGTCACGCGGCTCTGGTACGAGCGGTACCTCGGCGCGTTTCCCGCCCTGGCCGCGTGGCCGCTCGACCGCGCGCGAGAGCGCATCTACCTGGTGCCCGAGCCCGACGTCGCGTTCGTTCCGGACCGCATCCGTGACGGTGAGGAGTATCGCGTGCGGATGCACGAGCGGACCTTGGACGAGCTGCGGGCCGGCGGGCGCGTCGTGCACGTGCTCGCCGGTTCGTACGCCGAGCGAACGCAGACTGCGTTCGGCATCGTGCAGGCGCTGCTCGAGCGGAGCTAGCGCGGCGGGCACGGAAAGACTCCGCCATGGGACCGCTTGATTTGACGAAGCAGAAGCCGCGCGGACCACGCGCGACACTCGCGGGGCTCGCGTTTATGCCGCGCACGATCGACAAGCTGCGCGCCGAGCAGCCCGGGGGCAACCTCGGGGGGTACCTCAACAAGTCCGACGGCGTGAGCGCCTACATGTGCAAGAAGGTCAACCTCGACATGGAGGAGCTCCGCGCCGAGGTCGCTCGCGCCGCCGACGAGGCGGAAGTCGAGGCGTGGCTGCGTACGCGGCTCGATCCGGCGCTCGTCGCCGAGGTAAACGAGAAGCTGCCGCAGCTCGGGATTCATCGGCTCACCCCCGACAACGTCGAGCGGGTGAAGGGCTTTCACCCGATCATGCATGAACGGCCGGAGCTGCGCACCTTCTTCGAGATCTTCGAGGCCGACGAAGCTTAGCGCACGGTGCAGGTGCCGAGCTTCGCGTTACTCGGCGCCGTGCCGGGTCGCGTTGCGAGCTTGATCGCGGCGAGCTTCGGGCTCTTCGCGGTCGGAAACGGCGTCGTGCCCGCGGGGTAGCAGTTCGACGCCAGCAGGAACGCGAGCACGTTGGCGTACTGCTGTGGCGTGAGCGAGCCGGGGTTCGAAAACGGCATGTTCTCGACGACGATCGTTCGCAGGTCGTCGATGGTCCAGTGGTTCGTTACCGCAGTCTGCAGAAAGTCTTTGCCGGCGACGGACGGACCGGCGGTGCCTTGCAGGTCGGCGCCGTGGCACTGGATGCAGGACTGGCGGTAGACGGCCGCGCCGAGGTGCGCTTGCGCGGCGGTGAACGGGGGTGTCGCGACGCCGGCCACCGCCACGACGTCGCGCGCGCGTTGCCGGAGCGGCCGTTGCGGTACCGCCTGTGCGGTCCGACCGCAGAGCGAGCCGTTGCCGGCGGCGCGCGTATAGAGGACGAGTCCGTCGCCACGGACGACGATGCGACGGATGTTGAGGCCCTCGGCGAGTGCAGCCGACGCATCGTGCCGCGGCAACGCGACATAGATGAGGTGGCCGCCCACGACGCCGTAGGCGGGCAGATGCGTCGGTACGCTGCAGCCGGAGACGATCGTCGCGCCGCGCGGGACGCCGAGGGTGGTGTTGCCGAGCGCGCCGCGCAGGCCGCCCAGCGCACCCTCGCCGTCGCTGTGTCCAACGACGAGCGCCAGGTTTGCGAGCGTTCGGGTCAGGTCGGTCTCGTAGTCTTCCATTTCCTTGTCGCCGAACGCGTCCTGAATGTCCGCGGCGGCGGCGAGGACGTTGGCTTTCGCGCCTTCGGCGGCCGGAGTCCACGCGTACGTGGCGGTCTGATCGAGCATGTGGTCGAGGTGACCGAGCGCGCCGATCCCGTCGCCGGGATCGCCGGCCGCGGCGACGTAGCCGTCGTCGCGCCGGCCGACCAGCGCGTTCATCGCGCGATGCGCTTCGCGCAGATAGTACCCGTGCCCGACGGTGTAACTGTCCTCGACGTGCACGATCTCCGCCACCGCCGCGCGGATGTCGGCGAGCGCGCCGAGTGCATCGGCGTGCGCGTCCGGCACCGGAGCCGGCGCCGCGCCGATGGCGGCGAGAGCGACGGCGAGGGTGAGGGCGATCGTGCGCATCGAGGACATGGTCTCCTAGCGAGTTACGGGAGGGCGAACGCGGTGATCTGCGCGGTTACCGGGTGGGTGTACGTCCCCTCCAGCGTCGGCGCGCCCTTGTTGAAGCGCGGATCCGCGAAGTTGACACCCGCCGGGCCGTTGGCGATCGCGACATAGCGCTTCCCGCCGACGGTGTAGGTTCCCGCCGGAGCTTGGATCGCTTGACCGGTCACGTAGTGCCAGAGCACGCTGCCGGTCTTCGCATCATACGCGGTGAAATCGCCGTTGACGCCGCCGCTGAAGACGATACCGGTCGAGGTCGTGAGCGCGCCACCGATTTGCGGGAACGCCAGGTGCTTGCGCCACACGAACTTGCCGGTGCCGATGTCGACCGCGCTCATCCATCCGGTGCTCGGTCCGACCAGCGACGGGAAGCCGCCGCCCAAGTAGAACTGCCCCGCGATGTAGGTCGAGGTTCCGTTCGACTTCCACAGGCCGCACTGGTCGACGCTGGGGACGTAGAACGCGTTCGTCTCGGGCGAGTAGCTCGCGCCGTTGAACTCGACGCCGCCGTTGGTGTTCGGGCAGGCGATGTCGCCGGCGCGGTTGGGCTCGGTGTTCTGCCCCTTCTGCGTGCTGACGGGGATGTGATAGACCAACGCGCCGCTCGACGCATCGAGCACCCAGAAATTGCCGCCCTTGTCGCCTGCGGCGACGAGCTTGCGCGACGTGCCGGCGACGGTGCCGGTGAAGAGCACCGGCGGCATCGCCGGATCCCAGTCGTGCGTGTCGTGCGGAATGAACTGGTGGAACCACTTCATCTTCGGCTTGCCGCCGCTGACGTCGAGTGCGACCATCGAGTTCGAGTAGAGGTTCGTGCCCTTGCGGACCGTGCCCAGGAAGTCGGGCTGCGGGTTGCCGCAGTCGACGTACAACGTTCCGGTCGCCGCATCGAGCGCGATGCCGCTCCAGATCGCG
>JBEKAU010000322.1:0-4160 GCA_050015755.1 Vulcanimicrobiaceae bacterium
GATCTTGGCGAGGTCGTCGGTGACGAAGTGGTTGTACTCGAGCGCGATGTCCGAGTCGGTCAGTGAGGTGGTGTCGTACAGGTAGATCGTCTTGACGGCGCGTGCCATCCCGCTCGAGGCGGTCATGTCGAGCGTCCACTCGTCATCGCCGCTGGTGTCGGTGCTCGCGACGCCGACCGATTTGACGACGACCGGCACTTGCACGAGCGCGTCACCCTGTTCGTTGGTGCGGAAATCGGCGACCGATTGGGTGACGTTGCCTTCGGCCATGATCGCGATCGCGACGTTGCTCGCGGCCGGCGTCACGTTGGCGTCGTACGCGCGCCAGTAGTCCGAGGGCGTGTAGTTGCGCAGGCAGCCCGCGCTCGAGGCGACCGGCGATGGCTCGGGTTCCGGCGAGGGGAGCCCGACCAGCTCGATGCTGCCGAGCGCGCAGGCCGACTCCGGTTGCGGCGTCGGCGTCGCGGCCGGTGCTGCGCCGGTGCCGGGCGGCGCGGCGTGCGCGCTGCCGGTGTGCGGGTTCGTCTTGAACGCCTGCAGATTGTTGAGCCCGAGCACGGCGACGACGAGTGAGCCGAGCGATTGCGGAACGTACGCCGGCGTGACGTTGGCGAAGACGTGGGTGCCGTTGAGCGAGAAGCTGTGCAGCGTGGTGTCGAACGCCGTGCTCGCCTGGGCGGCGGTCGCGGTCGCGCTGACGATCAGGTTGTTCGGCTCGACGCTGATATTGGTGAAGCCCTTGCTCTGCAAGTAGGCGGTCACCGTCTGGACCTGGCTCGACGAGGGGCCGTAGGCGGCGATCTGGCTCGGGCTCAGGATTGCGCCGGACCGCGCCGCCGACTGCAACGCCGCGACGTTCTGCACTTGCAAGCCGAGGCGAATCGTCATGCTCTGGGTGCTGTTCAGGACGCCGAGATCGCTCGCACCGGGGATCGTGAAGGTCTGCGTGCCCGTGTTCGCCCAACCGGCGGGCGCCGCGGCTTGTGCGAGCGCGCGGGTACCGCGCGTGCCGCGCACGGTGTCGCTGCTCGTCGTGCCGCTGTTCGACGGGGCGGCGGTATTGGGGAGAAAGGCGCCGCCGGAGCGTCCGGAGCACGCGGTCAAGGTCAACGCGACGGCCAAGGCCGCCGGCGCGAGTCGTTGCATGGATGAATCCTCCTCTGCAACGAGCCTAGCCGCCGGCCGCGACCCGGAGACATACCGTAAACTAGGTAGAGGCTTGGGCGCTCTCGACGAGCGCCCAAGCTGTCGCGCCTAGAGGCCGCTGGTGCCCTTCGGGGAGCCCAGGCCGGTGACGAGGTCGATGCCCGTCGGGGGGACGTCGTGAAACGCGCTCGGATGTTGATACGAGAAGCCGGGGGCGGCCGGATTCCCGGAGAGCGCGTAGGCTGCGGCGAGGAGCGGCGCACCGACGCTGGTGCCGCCGGCGACGAGCCAGCCGCCGCTGGTCGTGCAGAAGAACGCGACCCCGGTCTGCGGATCGGCCACCGCCGCGACGTCGACCGCGGCGCGCGACGTGCACGGCCCGCGCTGCCAGCGCGGTGCGGCGACGTACGCACTGCAGCCCTGGCCACCGTAACTCCACGCCGTCTCGCTGAAGCTGCCGGCGCTCGCATGCAGGCTCGTCCCGCCGACGGCGGTGACGAACGGCGAGACGGCCGGATACGAGGGCGTCCCGGCATCGCCCGCGCTCGCGGTCAGTGCGATCCCGGGGTGCCGGTAGTGGACGTCCTCGTTCTGCTCGTTCGACCACTCGCTGGCGTAGTAGCTGTTGCTGATCGCGGCCGGCGCCTGTGCGGCGGCGACGTCGACTGCGGCGCCGAGGTCGTCGATCGACGAGGAGTTCGCTTCGACGAGCACGATCGTGCAGGCGGGGCAGCCGGCCGAGACCATGTCGAGATCGAGAGCGATCTCCTGCGACCACGCAGCGTTGGGCGCCGGTAGCGTGTTCGCGCCGCTCTCGCCGAGCTTGCGGAAGCAACCGTTCGCGGACGTGCACGATGGGAGGCTGAACGCGGCGCGGTAGACGGCGAGATCGGATTCGGCGGTTGCGTCATCGTAGGCGTCGACGATCGCGACTACCCCGCCGCGGCTCAGCGGAAGCGCATACGCCGTCTGCAAGTCGGTCGGGTGATAGCCGGCGATCTGGCCCAACGGCGCCTGCGGATTGCCGTTGGGGGCGATGGTGATGTTGATCGCGAGCGTGCAGCTCGCGACGCCGAGCGTGCTCGAAGGCGGGCACGCGAGCTGCGCGCCGGGCAGTGCGCTGGCACTGTCGCCGGGGAGGGCGCTGGCGCTATCGCCGGGCGCTTCGGCCCCGCTCGCGGCGTGCCGCGCAACGGCCTGCGGCGCCGGCGAGGCCGGTATCCCGGTTCCGGCGCCGGAGCAGCCGGCGAGGGCCACGAGCGTCGCGGCCAGCAGCAGTCGGTACACGCCCGCCTTCTATACCCGCTTTGCGGGTAAGCTTGCGCACGTGGAACCCGCCGAGGGCCGGACTGTGACGCACACCGCTCGCTTGATGCGCGCTCGCATCAACGATCGGCTCGCGCGTGCGACCCGCTATCCGGTGGCGCTGATCGTCGCACCGGCCGGATTCGGGAAGAGCGTTGCGCTGCGCGACTTCCTCGAGACGAGCCGGCTCGACACGGTCCGCTTCGATGTCGGGCGCGACGTAACGACGCTCGCGGCCTTCGTGCGCGGACTCAGCACCGCGCTCGAACCGGTCGCGCCGACGGCGCTCGCCGCGCTGGCGACCGTGCAGGAGCGCATCGCGGTCGACGCGCAGCCGGTGCGTACCGTCGCCGCGTGGTTTGCCGAACACCTGCGCCGCACGGTCTGCACGATCGTCGTCGACGACTTCCATCACGCCGCGTCGGCCGACGTCGTCGCGTTGCTTGCCGAACTCGTCGAACGCACCGCCGACCGTATCGGCTGGATCGTGGCGACGCGCAGCGACGCCGGCTTGCCGGTCGCGTCGTGGATGGGCTACGGCCGGATGGACGTACCGGTCGGCGAGGACGATCTGCGCTTCACGGTCGACGAGGCGCTTGCCGCCGCCGATGCCGACGGCGACTCCGATCCGCGCGAGGTCCGCGCGCTGCACGAGCTGACCGGCGGCTGGCCGATCGCGCTCGCGATTGCGCTGCGGATGCGCGTCCATGCTGCCCACCTCTCCGGCGCCGCGAGCGGGACGCGCGAGATGATCTACCGTTATCTCGCCGAGCAGATCTTCGCCGGACTCGATCGCGCGCAGCAGGCGTTCGTGCTCGACACCGCGGTCTACGCCGAGCTCGACGAGGCGGTGCTCGCCGAGTACGGCGTCGATGCGGCGTTCGTCGAGGAGCTGCGCCGGTCGGTCACCTTCCTCAACGCCGTTGCGCCCGGACGCTACCGGTACCACGACCTGTTCCGCGATTTCCTCGAGCGCGAGCTGCGCCGGGCGGGCGCGACGAGATGGCACGACGTCCACGTCCGCGCGGCGGCGTTCTTCGAGCGAGCGGGCCAGGACGATCGTGCGCTCGCGCTGTTCGCGGCGGTCGGCGATCAGCATGGCGTCGTGCGCGTGCTGGAACGCAGCGGCTTCGCGCTGCTCGAGCACGGCGAGGCCGACCGGCTGGCCGCGGCGCTCGACGTGGTGCCCGACGCGGTGCGTGCGACGCACGCGGTCCTGCTCGGCCTGCGCGCTACGCTCGAGGCGCGCTGTGGCCGCTTCGACGTGGCCGAGCCGCTGTTCGTCACCGCGATCGCCGGCTCCGACGATGCCGCGTTGCGGCTTTCACTCGTCCATCGCTACGCGATCGAGCTGGTGCGGAGCGGTGGCGACGCGATCGCGCTGCTCGAGGCGCACGCGGGCGAGCCGAACGTTCCGGCGCCTGCGCGCGCGCTGCTCCTGGGTACGCTGGCGACTGCCTACGCCGCCGCACGGCGCGTTCCCGATGCGCTGGCCACGATCCACCGCGTGTTCGCGCTCCACGAGACGCTGCCCGATGACGTTCGGGCGCGCATCTACCAACAAGCCGCCTACGTCCACTCGTTCGCCGGCGAGGGGGCGCGCACGCGCGAATACGCGCAGCGCGCCGCCGAGCTCGCGGTCGAGCGGCGCTTGTACGAGGTTGCCGCGCGCGCCTACAGCGCGCTCTATACGGTCGTCTTCGAAGAGG
>JBEKAU010000323.1:0-5735 GCA_050015755.1 Vulcanimicrobiaceae bacterium
CTATGCAGCCGAGCGCGAGGCGCGTGCGGCCGCTGCGGTGGCCGGCGTTCCCGAGCAAGAACCGGATGAGGAGCTGGTCGTCGCCGCCGAGGGCGTCGAAGGCGAGCCCGAGGAGGACGGCGCGGTCGATCAGGACGAGCTGCTGCGCCGGCTCGAAGAGTTCAAGCGGGAGATGTTCACGAACGAATGACGGCCGAGGCGAAGGTCCCGCAGCGCACCTGTGTGGGGTGCCGGCGGGTTCTGGAGCAGGCGGCCTTGCGGCGGTTCGTGCGCATCGACGGCCAGTGGGTCGCCGACCGCGGCCCTCGCGCGGGCGGGCGTGGCGCGTACCTGTGCTCGCGCGCGTGTGCGGAACGCGTGGCCAAGAACAAACGTTTTCCGGGGTTCAGTGTCGAAGCTCTGCTACAATGGTGACTCCGGACCGCGGAGACGTCGGAATGAAATAACGGGCGGTGGTGTCCTCGTGGCACCCTATCTAGAAGGATTGCATGGCAACCGGTAAGGTCAGAATTTTCGAGCTCGCCAAAGAGCTCGGCATGACGTCGAAGGAACTCGTCGCCCTCTTCGGGCGGCTGGGTCTGGAGGCGAAGAACCAACTCAGCGTCGTCGAACCCAAGGTCGCCGACCTTCTCCGCGCGCAGCTCAAGGGCGCCAAGCCGGCCGCCCCCAAGGCGGCTGCGCCCAAGGCTGCCGCCCCAGCCGCTCCCGCACCCGCCGTGGCCGCACCAGCCGCCGCCGCGCCGCCGACCCCGGCTGCCGCGCCGGTCGCCGCTGCTCCGGAACCGCCGCCGGCCGCAGCCCCGACGCCAGTCGCCGCCGCTCCGGTCGCCCCACCTCCGGCCCCAACCCCGGTCGCTGAAGCTCCGGCTCCGACGGTCGTTGCCGTTGCGCCGGCGCCCGCCGCCGAAGCGCCGGCTGCCCCTGTGGCTCCGACGGCGCCGACGCCCGAGCCGGAGGCCGCCCCGGCCCCGCAGCTGCGTCCGGTCCCCGCGGCCCCGGTCCGCCGCGCACCGCCGCCGCCCGAGCAGCTCGAGCAGCCAGCCGCCGCGCAGATCGAAGAAGAGCCGCCGACCCCGCCGGCCGCCGCCCCGCCGCGCCCCGGCGTGGCCCCGCGCCCCGGTCAAGCCGGGCCGCTGCCGCCGCGCCGGCCGCTGGTGCCGAACGAGCCCGTCCCCACGCTGCGCCCGGTCCCGTCCGGTCAGTCGTCGATCCGTCCGCCGCGCCCCCCGCAGCGGCCGCTCAACCCGCCGGCCGCCGGCAACGGACAGATCCCGGGTCGCCCCGGTGTCGCGCCGCGCCCCGGTCAGGGTGGCCCCGGCCAGTATCAGCAGCCGCGTCCCGGCATCCCGGGAGCCCCGGGCGCACCCGGTGCCTCCGCCGCCGGTGCTCCCGGCGCCCCGGTTCCCGGTCGCCGTCCGGTCGGCAACGGTCCGTTCCGGCCGATCCCGGGCGCCCAAGCGCCTGGCCCGCGTCCGTTCAGCGGACCGCGCCCCGGCGGCGGCCCCGGTTCGCCGATGCAGCCGCAGGGCCCGAGCCCCTCGTCCGGTGCTCCGGGCGGTCGTCCCGGCGCGCGCCGCGGCAGCCGCGAGGACCTCGAGGCCAAGAAGCAGCGCGAACAGGAGATGCTGCTCGAGAAGCGCCAGCGCAAGGGCGGTCCGCGCCTGGACCGCGACGGGCAGCCGGTCCAGAAGCTCGAGTCGATGATCGAGATCCCGGACGTGCTCACCGTGCAAGAGCTAGCGACCTCGATGATCATTCCGGCAGCGGACGTCATCCGCGAGCTCATTCGCATGGGCACGATGGCGACGATCAACCAGAACATCAGCTCCGATCAGGCGATCGCGGTCGCGCGCAAGTTCGGCTTCAACGCGATCGTCAAGGAAGCCGGCGAAGAAGTCGTCGTCGAGCAGGAAGAGGACAAGCCGGAGATGCTGCAGCCGCGGCCTCCCGTCGTCACCGTCCTCGGCCACGTCGACCACGGCAAGACCTCGCTGCTCGACAAGATCCGCTCTGCGTCGGTCGCGGCCGGTGAAGCCGGCGGCATCACGCAGAAGATCGGCGCGTACACCGTCACGCAGAACGGCCGCGAGATCACCTTCATCGACACCCCGGGTCACGAGGCGTTCACCGCCATGCGTGCGCGCGGTGCGAAGGTGACCGACGTCGCGATCCTGGTGGTCGCGGCCGACGACGGCGTCATGCCGCAAACGCGCGAAGCGATTTCCCACATCAAGGCCGCGGGCGTGCCGATCGTCGTCGCCATCAACAAGATGGACAAAGAGGACGCGCAGCCCGACCGCGTCAAGCAGCAGCTCACCGACGAAGGCCTCCAGCCGGTCGAGTGGGGCGGCAAGATCGAAATGGTGCCCGTCTCGGCGCGCACCGGCAGCAACATCGATCAACTGCTCGAAACGGTGCTGCTCGAAGCCGACCTCAAGGAACTGCGGGCCAATCCGCATCGCCGCGCTGCCGGCGTCGTCATCGAGTCCGCGCTCGATCGCGGCCGCGGTGCCGTCGCCACCGTGCTCGTGCAAAACGGTACGCTGCGCGTCGGTGACGTCGTCGTCGTCGGACCGACCTACGGGAAGATCCGCGCGCTGATCGACGACAAGGGCAAGCAGACGAAGAAGGCCGGACCCTCGATCCCGGTCGAGATCATGGGCCTGGGGGAAGTCCCCTCGGCCGGCGACACGATGATGGTCGTCTCCGACGAGAAATCCGCCCGCGAAGCGGCCGCTAAGCGCTCCACCAAGCGCCGCGACGTTCGCATGGCGGTCTCCACCGGCGGCGCGCGCGTCTCGCTCGAGACGTTCATGCAGATGCCGGCCGACGGCGGACGCAAGACGCTCAACCTCGTCCTCAAAGCCGACGGCCAAGGCTCGGTCGAAGCGCTGCGTGGGCGCGTCGAGTCGCTCTCGAACGCCGAGGTCGACGTGCGCGTCATCCTCGCCGGCGTCGGCGGCATCACCGAGAACGACGTCAACCTCGCCTCGGCGTCGAGTGCGGTGCTCATCGGCTTCAACATCCGTCCGGACGAAGCCGTGAAGCGGCTGGCCGAGTCGGAACAGGTCGACTTGCGTTTCTACCAGGTCATCTACGACGTCGAGAACGACCTCAAGAAGGCCATGGTCGGCATGCTCGCACCGAAGTTCCGCGAGATCGTGCTCGGTCGCGCGGAAGTCCGCGAGATCTTCAAGGTCTCGAAGGTCGGGACGATCGCGGGTTGCTACGTGCAGTCCGGGAAGATCACGCGCAACGCCAAGGTTCGTGTCCTGCGGGATTCGGCGGTGGTGTTCGACGGTGAGATCGAATCGCTGCGGCGCTTCAAGGACGACGTCCGCGAGGTTGCCGAGAACTTCGAGTGCGGCATTCAGGTTGCCAAGTACGGCGATCTCAAGGCTGGGGATGTCATCGAGGCGTGGACCTCGGAGCTGGTGGCTCCGGAGTTGCAGCCCGCGTAATGTCGGCGGTGGTGGCGGGCCTGGGTGGGGGCGACATGCTCCCGCTGGGGACGTCCGCGTTTTCCCATCCTTGGGAAAACGCTACTCCCGCACGGCTCGCTCTCGCCCTCCGGGCTTCGCTCGCCGCTGCGAGGCCCCCGCGGGAGCACGTCGCCCCCGCCCAGGCCTGGCACGATCGGTTGGCGTCGTGGCGGCAAGGAAAGACAACGGTATGAAACAGCAGCGGCAGGCGCGGATTGATTCGGAGATTCAGCGGGCGCTCGCGAAGATCATCAGTGAGGATCTCAAGGATCCTCGGCTGGGGTTCGTGACGGTCGTGCGGTGTGAGATCACGCAGGACATGAAGTTTTGCAAGGTGTTCGTGTCCATCATCGGGGATCGGCATGTGGCGCGGCAGACGATGGATGCGCTCGAGTCGGCCTCGCGGTTTTTGCGTGGGGAGCTTGGGAACGCGATCAATTTGCGGTATACGCCGGAGTTGACGTTCGTCGAGGATCGTACGACGGAGAAGGCGATCGCGCTGCACAAGACGCTCGAGCGCGTGCAGGTGCGTGATGAGTAGTCCGGCTGGGGCGGTTGCGGTTTCGAATACGACCGAGGAGGTCGTGAAAGAACTGCGGCGGCGGTCGTCGTTCATGTTTGTGTCGCATGTGAAGCCCGATGGCGATACGCTGGGGGCGGGGCTGGCGCTGGGGCTGGCGTTGCGGCAGCTTGGGAAGCGGGTCGGGTATTTTCAGCAGGATCCGGTGCCGCGTAATTTGGTGTTCTTGCCGGATTCGGATCATGTCGCGCGGGCGGTGCCGGCGGATTTGCCGAGCGATACGCTCTGGGTGTTCTGCGACATGAGCGATTTCTCGCGGGCGGGGGAGTTTCTGCCGGCGATCGCGCGCGAGAACATGCTCGACATCGATCACCATTTGGGCAACTCGCATTTTGGGGCGATGAACTACGTGATCCCGACCGAGGCGTCGACGGGGACGTGTGTGCTGCGGTTGCTGCATGCGCTCGAGGTCGAGATCACGCCGGACATCGCGACGTGCATCCTCACCACCATCATGACCGATACCGGCGCGTTCATGCATACCAATACGACGGCGGATGTGCTGCGGATGTCGGCGGAGATGATCGAGCTGGGGGCGGATAAGCCGCTGATCACCGAGGAGATTTTCGCCAACAAGCGATTTGCGGCGACCAAGCTGCTCGGTATGGCGCTCGAGCGCGCGGTGCTCGAAGAAGATGGGCGCTACTGCTGGACCTACGTCGACGATGTGATGTTGGCTGCGGCGCATGCCGACGGCGAGGACACCGAGGAGATCGTGCAGCATCTGCGTGCGGTCGAAGGCGTCGAAGCGGCGGCGCTCTTCAAGGCTTATGAGGGCGCGGTGCGGGTGAGTTTGCGGTCGAGCGGGCGCATCAACGTGCAGGCCGCGGCGGCAACGCTGGGCGGCGGGGGGCACTTCATGGCCTCCGGTCTGACGTTCGACGGCAACCTCTCGCAGGCGGTCGTCGGCGTGCGCGGCGCGCTCAAGGCTCAGGGGTTGTGACGCCCTTCGCGCACTAGCGTTCGCGATGCTGGCGTTCGTCAATCTCTTCAAACCGGCGGGGCCGACGTCGACGCAGTTCGGCGCGCGCTTGCGCCGCATCTACCGTGACCCGGCGGGAAAGCTCGCGATCGGTCATCTCGGCACGCTCGATCCGCAGGCCGCCGGCGTGCTGCCGATCGCGCTGGGGAAGGCGACGCGCTTGTTGCCGCTGATCCGCGATCGGCGCAAGGCCTATGTTTGCGCGCTGGTGCTCGGGCGGGCGACGACGACCGGCGACGCGACCGGTGAAACGCTGGTCGAGCGCGCCGTTCCCGCTGACCTCGCTGAGCGGCTGGCGGCGGCGATTCCGCGCTTCGTGGGCGCGATCGCGCAGATTCCGCCGATGTACTCGGCACTCAAGCACGACGGGAAGCGGCTCTACGAGCTGGCCCGCGCCGGGAAGACGGTGGAGCGGCCGCCGCGCACGGTGACGCTCTATGCGCTGCAGGTGCTGGGGCGCGACGGTGACGTCGTGCGGCTGCGGGTTGCGTGCAGCGAAGGGACGTACGTGCGCACGCTGTGCGAGGATCTCGCCGCGGCGTGCGGGACGGTCGGCCACATGGGGGCGCTCCTGCGCGAGGCGTCGGGGCCGTTCGTGCTCTCGGAGAGCTACCTGCTCGAGGAGCTCGAAGCCGATCCGAGCGCCGGGCTCGTCTCACCGGAGCAGGTCATCCCGCTGCCGACCGTCGTG
>JBEKAU010000324.1:0-4534 GCA_050015755.1 Vulcanimicrobiaceae bacterium
GCGCGAGGCGACGACCAGTTCGCGCGGCCGTTCGTCGAGCGCGCCCATGGCCTCGGCGGCGTTCACGACGAGGTTGAGGATGACTTGCTGCAGCTGAATGCGGTCGGCCGGAACCGTCGGTAGCCCGGGCGCAAGCTCGGTGCGTACGTCGACTGCGTACTCGTGCACGACGCGGTCGGCGAGGGCGATCGCCTCGAGCAGCGTCTCGTTGAGATCGAGCGGCTCGCTGCGCGGCGGCGCGCGCTTGACCAGCCGACGCACGCGCCCGATGACGTCCGCGGCGCGGCGACCATCGCGCGCGATCAGCTCGAGGTGCGTGCGTACCTCGGTGAGATCCGGTACGGCGGCACCGAGGTAGCGCTGGCAGGTCCCCGCGTTGGCGATGATGCCGGTCAGTGGCTGATTGACTTCGTGCGCGATCGAGGCCGTCATCTCACCCATCAACATCAGGCGGTTGACGCGCGCGAAGTGATGCGCTTGCTGCAAGACGTCTTGTGTCCGGCGCCGTTCTGCGATTAGTCCAGGCACCCGACCGCGAGCACCGAGGCGAATGCCGAGAGCGGGAAGTCCCCGCGCAGCGAGAGCAGCACGATGAGGATGATGTAGAGGCACACCATCGTCGCCACGTTGAGGCCGAGATGAAAGCAGGCGAAGGTCAAGAGCCCGACGGCGCCCACGACCAGGGCAGCGCGGACGAGCCAGTGTACAACGCTCGCCGTTCGGCTCCTCAGCACGATCCGAGGCGCGTTCTGGCCGCCCGACTGGCCGTCCTTCGCCGACGACACGTGCGTTCAAAAAACGGGTCGGTCGGTGCAAGAACTCGATGTCGCGCGCGTGAGAGGATGCAGGTGCCATGCTCAAACTCAGTTCTGATCCGACCTTCCACTACGAGCTGCTGCGCGTCCTGGGAACAGCGCGGGATCTCGGAGCCGACGTCGCGGAGGTCCTCGACGTCGCCGAGCGCATCATCCCCGGTGACTTCGAAAGTTGGAGTGCCGAATTCGACACGCTCGCCAACCGCGTGCGCGGCCACGGTGTCGTTGAGCTCGGCCGCGGCCGTTCGCTCGCGGCACGCAACGCGTTCTTCCGGGCCGCCAGCTACTTCCGCAGCGCCGATTTCTTCTTGCACGGCAGTCCGTCGGATCGGCGCATCAGCTCGCTCTGGGACGCCGCGACGGCGTGCTTCGATCAGGGCGTCTCGCGGCTGGGGGTGCCGGCGCAACGCGTGCGGATCGCGGGCGACGGCTTCGATATCCCCGCGATCTTCTATCGCGTGTCGGCCGACTGGCGGCCGCGGCCGACGCTGCTCCTGTGCAACGGTTTCGACGGCAGTCAGGAGGAGCTGTTCCACGTCATCGGTCGCGCCGCGCTCGAGCGCGGCTTCCACGTGGTGACATTCGAGGGGCCCGGTCAGCCAACCGTTCTGCGCGAACAGGGTCGCGCGTTCGTCGAGAGCTGGGAAGACGTCGTGCGTCCGGTCGTCGACTGGTGCGAGACGCAACTCGCGATCGATTCCGCGCGGCTGGGCCTGTTCGGCTATTCGCTCGGGGGCTGGCTGGCGGCGCGCGCGGCCGCGCGGGAGCCGCGGATCGCCGCGCTCGCCTGCGTCGACGGGATCTTCGACGTCTTCGCGTCGTTCAGCGCGCAGCTGCCGCTCGCGTTCCCCGCGGCCGGCGATACCGCGGCAATCGATGCGTTCAATGACGCCGTGCGAGCGGCGATGGTGCACGACACCGGGGTACGCTGGGCGGTCGAACACGGCTGCTGGGCGTTCGGAGCGGCGACCCCATACGACTTTCTCGCCCGCACGCGCGGCATGACGCTGGCAGGCCTGGTCGATGACATCGCATGCCCCGTGCTGGTCTGCGACGCCGAGGACGACCACGCGTTTCGCGGCCAGCCGGCCCTGCTGGCGGCTGCCCTCGGCGCGCGCGCGACCTATCGCGTCTTCGGCCGCTGCGATGCGGCGTCACTGCACTGCAGCGTCGGCGCGAGCGATGTGCTGCAGAGCGTCGTCCTGGGTTGGTTCGAAGAAGCGCCGGCGGCGAGCATCCCGCTCGCCACCGCGGGTCTGCGCCTCTGAGTTCGTGGTGAAGCGAAACCTCAGGCCGTGCGGCGGGCGGCGGAGCGCGCCCGCATGCGCGCCGCGTACTCCTCGCGGTCGTGCGGTTCGGCGTTGGTGACCAGCGAGTCGACCAGGAGGCGCGCCGACGCCGCGATCGCGTCGACCGCGCGGTCGAACGCCGCCTGATTCACCTTCGAGGGGCGGGTGAAGCCGGACAGCTTGCGCACGAACTGGACCGAGGCCGCGCGGACCTCGTCGTCGGTGGCCGGCGGCTCGAAATTGAACAACGGGCGAATGCTGCGGCACATGGCCAAAGTGTAGCCGATTCGCCGGCACGCCGCACGCAGGGTCCCGATCCGAGGCCGCGTAGGTTGCTCGTATGCCGGAGATACCAGGGGTGGTCGTCGAACGCGCGTTCGCGCCGACCGAGGAGATTCGCGCGCTGATCGCCGAGCTCGACGCCGACTTGGGTGGAAACTACGTGCCCGAGCAGCAGCACGGGCTCAAACTCGATGCGATCTTCGCACCCGACATGCGCTTCTTCGTCGCGTATCTGGACGGCGAGGGAGTCGGGTGCGGCGGCGTTGCGCTGTTCGACGGCTTCGCGGAAGTGAAGCGCATGTACGTGCGTCCGAACGTCCGCGGCCGCGGCGTCGCCGACGCGATCGTCGCGCGCATCGAGACGGAAGCGCGGGCGGCAGAGCTGCGCGTGCTGCGGCTGGAAACCGGCGACGCGCAGCACGCTGCGATCCGCTTCTACGAGCGGCACGGCTTCCGCACGTGCGGGGCGATCGAGCCGTACGCGTCGATGGAGCCCTATGCGATCGCGACCAGCGTCTTCATGGAAAAAGATCTGTAAAGGGAGACTCTGTGACGTCACGCATCACCGCCATCCTCGCTGTCATTGTGCTGACGTTCGCGTGCGCCACCAGCGCTTCGAGCGCGACGACGACGGCGGTCGTCGAGTGCGCGACGCGGGGCACGCCGACCGAGTCGGTGACGATCACGGTTGGCGACACGCAGCGGTCGTACCTGCTCCACGTCGCGGAACACCAACGTGATGAGCGGCTGCCGGTCGTGCTCGCATTCCACGGACGGACCCAGACGCCGGAGATGATCGAGCGGTATTCGGGGCTGGACCGATTGCATGCGGTGCTCGTGTACCCGCGCGGTTTGCCGGGCGCCGGCGGCAAGCCGAGTTGGAGCGGTACGCCGTTCGGTGCACCCGGTGTCGACGACGTGCGCTTCGCGCGCACGATCATCGACGATCTGCGTGGGTGGTCGTGCGTCGATCCGGATCGCGTGTACGCGACGGGCAAGTCGGACGGCGGTGGTCTCGCGGCGCAGCTCGCCTGTCGCGAGGCGGATGTCCTGCGCGCGGTCGCGCCGGTCGCCGGGGCGTATTTTCCGGTCGTCGGTGGCTGCACGCCGTCGCGTCCGATCTCCGTCCTCGAGTTCCACGGCACCGACGATCGGGTCATCCCCTACACCGGCGACACGCGACGTGACTTACCCGATATCCACCAATGGTTGGTCGATTGGGCGCAGCGCGATAGCTGTACGGCGGAAGGTGCGCGGCAGGTCGTTGCCGACCAGGTCACGCTGCGCGCGTGGAGCGGATGCGCCGGCGGTACGCAGGTCGCGGGGTATCGCATCGAGGGCGGCGGTCACACCTGGCCCGGCGCGCTTGCGCCGAGCGGTCCCGGCGCCGAGACGCACGCCATCGACGCGACCGCGCTGATCGCGCAGTTCTTTGGGATTACCGCCGCGCGATAGCTACCGCGACGCGGCGACCGGGGTGAAGCGGACCCAGCCGGTGGCGAGATCGTGGACACCCCAAACCACCTCGGTGCGTCCGATGAGCTGTTGCCGACGCAGGACCGGGCTCATCGCGAGCGTGTTGGCGGTGAGCGCGGCGTTGGCGGCGACGAGCCGGGAGAGCCGCGTGTCCGGCGGCAGGCTGCGCGAGATCGTTCGGGCGGCGGGCAGCACGGCGCGGACGACGGCGGCGACGCTCGCCTCCGGCAGTTCGCCGGTGTCGAGGGTGTGCAGCGCTTCCGTACACGCCCCGCATGCGCTGTGTCCGACGACCGCGACCAGCGGCACGTGGAGATGCTCGACGGCGTACTCGAGTGAGCCGGTCACTTCACCGTCCGCGGTGTTCCCGGCTACGCGACACACGAACAGGCTCCCCAAGCCTTGATCGAAGACCAGCTCGGGACCGACGCGTGAATCGGCGCAGACCAGCAGCGCCGCAAACGGCTTCTGGTCGCGCGCGTCCGGTGTTTGGTACGGTGGCCGGATCGGATGGCCGGTCCGGAAGCGTTCGTTGCCGACTTCCAGCTTGGCGAGCGATGCCGCCGGCGAACCGACCCATGGCGGGTCCGGCTCGAGCGCGGTGGCGGCGCGCGCCACTCCGGGAATGACCGTCGCGGCGGCGACGGCCGTGAGGCTCGCCAAAAATGCGGC
>JBEKAU010000325.1:0-4135 GCA_050015755.1 Vulcanimicrobiaceae bacterium
TGCGTGCGCAAGCGTTGCGCACCCCGCAGTTCTATCTGCTCTGGCTGGTGCTGTTCTTCAACGTCACCGCCGGCATCGCGGTCCTCGGCCAAGCCTCGCTGATGGCGCAGGACGTCCTGGGCGTCACGGCAGCGGCGGCCGCCGGTTTCGTCGGGCTGCTCTCGCTGTTCAACATGGGTGGCCGCATCTTCTGGGCGTCGATGTCGGACTACATCGGGCGCAAGGGGACCTACGTGATCTTCTTCGTCGTCGGCGCGATCCTGTATGCGCTCACACCGACACTCGGGCAGTTGCACAACATCGCCCTCTTCGTGCTGGCGTACTGCATCGTGCTCACGTTCTACGGCGGCGGCTTCGCGACGATCCCCGCCTACCTGCGCGACCTGTTCGGCACGGTCGAGGTCGGCGCGATCCACGGCGTCCTGCTCACCGCATGGTCGGCAGCAGGCGTCGTTGGTCCCGTGCTGATCAACTACATCCGTGCCTTCGAGCTCAGCCACGGCGTGGCGAAGAACGACGCCTACGGCGTGACGATGTACGTCATGGCGGTGCTGCTGGTCCTCGGGTTGATCTGCGACCTCTTGGTCCGTCCGGTCAACCAGCGATTCTGGGCTCCCGCCACTGCGGACACAACGGCGTAAGGAGACGAGACGATGAACGATTCCCCCCGCTCCTCCAACACCGGCGCGCTCATCCTCGCCTGGGCGTTCGTCGGGGTCCCGCTCCTATGGGGTGTGATCCTGACCTGCATCAACGCCGCCAAGCTCTTCCAATGAGCTGATCGCACGCGTCCGGCGAGGAACGGCTCCTCGCCGGGCGCGCCGCGATGATTCTACGCCGAGGGAACGCTGGTGTTCTCGAGCGAGGCGCGCACCGCGCCGTAGAGATCCTTCATCAAGAACGGCTTGCTGAGGAACGCCGCCCAGCCGCTGCGCTCGGCCGGCGCGCGCAACCCGATCCACACCAGCGGCACGGCGGCGCCGGTGCGGCGCGTAAACGCCGCGGGCTGTGCGAGTTGATCGCCGTCGACCAGCGCGGCGTCGTAGCGGCCCTCCGCGAGCACGCGCACCAAGTCGTCCTCGTTCACGGCGACGGTCACGGTCACGCCGTCGTTGCGCAGCGCGTGCGCGATGTACGAGCGCGCGTCGCCGTCCGGATCGAGCAGCGCGAGCCGCCGGGCCGGGAGGGCGCGCGGTGCGGCCCGGCTCGGGATGACGACGCGGAACGTCGCGCCTTGGCCCTCGACCGATTCGACCTCGACCGTACCGCCGTGCAATTCGACGATCGTCTTGCTCAGGTACAAACCGAAACCGGTCCCCGCGATCCCCAGCGCGCGCGCGTTGCTGGCGCGCGCAAAGCGTCCGAACAGCTTGGCGCGCTCGCTCTCGGGGATCCCGATCCCACGATCGCGCACGGTCAGCTCGACCTGCTTGCCGCGTGGGCGAACCGTCACCTCGACCGGCTCGCCGCCCGGTGAATACTTGATCGCGTTGCCGATCAGGTTCTCGATGACCTGACGCAACCGGCTGGGGTCGCCGATGACGATGTGGTCGCCGTGGACGCGCAGCTCGATCGGTCGCGTCACGCCGAGCACCCGCACGACTTCGCGCACCAGCCCACCGAAGTCGACCTCGTCGAGCGCGAGCGCGAGTTCGTTCTGCTCGAGTCGCGAGAGGGCGAGCGTGTCGGTGGCGAGCGCGGCGAGCCGCATCGCACTCGACGAGATCATCCCCAGATACTGGCGCGACTCGCCGTCGAACCGCTCGTCGTCGGCCAGCACGTCGGCGAAGCCGACGATCGTCGTCAGCGGACCCTTGAAGTCGTGCGCGAGCATCGCGATCAGATCGTTCTTGACTTGGTTGAGCTCCACGACCGCATCCCGCCGCGCCGCCAGCTCTTGGTAGAGCTCAACGTTGCGCGCTGCGACACCGAAGTATTGACCGAGCAGGCCGAGCGCGAAGACGTCGGCGGTGGTGAACTGCGCGCGGCGCTGCACGGCCAAGACGTAGGCGGTCCCACCGCCGGAGCCGACGATCCGCACCGCGACCCGCTCCTCTGCCTCGTCGAGCACGGCGACGTCGGTTCGCGACGCGAGCGCGACGCACCCGTCGCCCGGCGGCGCGTCGTCCGCGGCGCTCAGATCCGCCGTCGCGACGAAGCCGCCACGGGTCCGTGGGACGTACAGCGTCGCGGCGCCGTCGACCAGTTGCCGCACGCCGCCGAGCAGCGCTTCGACCAGCAGCGTCGGCTCGAGCGAGGCGAACAGCGTGCGGGCAATCGAGGTGATCGCGGTCAGGCGTTCGTTCTGCATCGCGAGTTGGACGCCGCGCAGCACCTGTTCGGTGATGTCGCGCAGCACCATCACGAAGTAGCTGGTGTGGCCCTGGTCATCGGCCAACGGCCGCACGCTGGCCTCGGCGTGCCAGGTCGAACCGTCGGCGCGATACGAGAGGAACTCGATCCGGACCGCGCGTCCGGCGAGCAGCTCGTGGCGGGCGGCGTCGATGCGCGCGAGGTCGGTGCGCGGTCCGAAGAACGCGTCGACCCGCCGCCCCAGCACCTCCTCCGCCGGGTGCCCCATCTGGCGCAGGAAGGACTCGTTGGCGTACACGATCGTCGAGGTCTGCATCGGGTCGGGCGACGGTTTCGTGATCAGGATCGGATCGTGCGCGGCCTCGATCGCGGTCGAGAGCAGGCTGATGCGCTCCTGCGCCTGCTCGCGCTCGGTGAGATCGGTGGCAACCGCCATCGCAAACTCGTGACCGCGCGCGCGCATCAACTCCAGGCGCAGCTCGATCGGATAGGTGCTGCCGTCCTTGCGCCGGGCGAAGGTCCGCATCGTCACCCGCCGATCGGGTGCGTTGCGCAGCTCGGCGATGCGTTGCTCGAGCAACCCGTCCGCGGCCAGCGCCGGCAAGAGCGTCGCCAGCGGAAGCGCGTGCAGCTCGCCGAGCGCATAGCCGAGGTTGCGGCGGGCGGCGTCGCTCGCGAACACGACGTGCTTGCTGCGCAGGTCGACGTGGTAGAGCTCGGTGTGCGAGGAGTCGAACAGCCGCAGCAAGGTGTGTCGGGCTTCGAACTCCTCGACGATCGCAGCGCCGATCGCTTCGAGCGCGGTGCGTTGGACCGGCGAGAGCGCTCGCGGCACCAGATCGACCACGCAGACCGTCCCGATCGCGTAACCGTCGCCCGTGCGCAGCGGGACGCCGGCGTAGAAGCGCACGTGCGGCGGTCCGCTCACGTGTGGGTTGGTCGCAAAACGCTCGTCCTCGCGTGCGTCCGGGATCTCGAAGAAGCCTTCGCCCGCGATCGTGTGGGCGCAGAACGAAAGCTCGCGCGGAATCTCGCAGACGTCGGTCCCGATCGCGGCCTTCGACCATTGCCGGCTGCGGTCGAGCAGATTGATCTGGACGACCGGCGCCTCGCACGTCGCCTGCGCAACCCGCGCGAGCGCATCGAACACCTCCTCGGGTGCGCTGTCGAGGAGCTCGTACTCGTAGAGTGCGGCCAGTCGCCGCTCTTCGTCGGCGGGGACGGGCGGTTGTTTCGCCATCAGCCTGGACGCGAGCGTTTCGCGCTCACGAAGGCCAGCACTTCCTCGAGTGGACGGGCGTTGAGCACCTCGGATTTGCCGATCCAGGCCCGGCGTGCCTGGCCGACCGCGTAGGCCACGTTGGCCAGGTCGGCGACGCCGTGCGCGTCCGAGTCGCAGGTGAAGGTCACGCCGAACTCGCGGGCCCGCCGCGCCAGCGGACTCGGCAGGTCCAAGCGTTTGGGCTGGCCGTCGATCTCGAGCGCGGTCCCGGTGCGCGCCGCCGCCGCGAACACGGCGTCGTGATCGAAATCATAACCGGGGAACGTCTCGACGTTGCGCCCGGTCGGGTGACCGATGACCGTCACGTACGGGTTCTCGCAGGCGCGGATCAAGCGCGCGGTCATGGTCTCGCGCGACTGCTGCATCGCCGAGTGCACCGATGCGACCACGATATCGAGCTCGGCCAGCACCGCGTCCTCGAAATCCAGACTGCCGTCGGCATGGATGTCGACTTCGGCCGCGCACAGCGTGCGCAGGTGATACTTCTCGCCCAGCTCGCGCACGAGCGCGCGCTGCTCGCGCAGCCGATCGGGGCTCAAG
>JBEKAU010000326.1:0-4132 GCA_050015755.1 Vulcanimicrobiaceae bacterium
AGGGGCATTACCATTATGCAACGCCCGCGTTCATCCCGGACTTCGGAACGAGACGGCGCGCATCCCTCAAAGAGATGCGCGCCGCCGTTCATGTGGGCCGGGCTGGATTTGAACCAGCGTATCGCTTTCGCGAGCCGAATTTACAGTCCGGTGCCATTAACCACTCGACCACCGACCCACGGTGGGGACCCGCTGGGATACGCTCCCTGCACCCTCCACTCCTACCCGCGAGGGCAAGGGCCCGGGCGCCCCGCTCGCGGAAAACAGGGCCGGCGCCGACGTTCCCTAGCGGTCGATGGGACCGGTTTTGTAAACCGGTGACGTAAGTCCACCGTGGGTTCGAATCCCACCGTCGGCTCAGAGCATGGATTGGCGGATGTAGTCGTACGGCGCCCGCACGATCAGGACCGTGTCCGCGATGCGGACCTTGCCACCGTCGAGCAGGGCGGGCTTCCCGCTGCCGGGGTGCAGCTGTGCCCACTGATCGTCGACCTTTTGCAACAGGCCGACGCGGTGCGATCCGTCGGATAAGGTCAAGTCGATGACATTTCCTATCCACGGCTCGAGATAGGCGCGGGTCATGACGTGCACTTTATCCATTGTGCACGCCACAACACCGTTACCGGCTGATTCGTTACCGAACCAAGCCGGCGGTTGCGGAAGTCCGCGAATCAGAGAATCGTTGCGATCTCGTCGAACGCGAAGCGCGGGTTGCGGTCGAACACCTTGGAATCATCGCCGTAGCCGAGGTTGATCAGAAAGAGCGAGCGGAAGCGTCCGTCGGGGAAGAACGCCGCGTCGACCGCGGCCCGATCGAAGCCCGCCATCGGGCCGGCATCGAGCCCGACCGCGCGGGCGGCGAGCAGGAAGTACGCGCCTTGCAGCGTCGCGTTGAGGACCGCCTGCTGATCCGCGAGCGCCGCTTTGTCGGGGCCGTCGTAGTTGGCCTTGAGCTGCGGCATGTGCGGGAACAGCCGCGGGAAATGCTCGTAGAAGCGGTGATCGGCGGCGATGATCGCCGTCACCGGCGCGCTCATCGTCTTCTCGACGTTGCCCGCCATCAGCGTCGGGCGCAGGCGCTCCTTGGCCGCCGGGCTCTCGACGAAGACCAGCCGCAGCGGCTGGCTGTTCGCGCCGGTCGGGCCGTGCTTGGCGAGCTCAACGGCACGCTCGAGCAGATCGCGCGGCACCGGGCGGTCGAGGAAACCGTTGGCGGTACGTGCGTCGAGGAAGAGCGTGCGCAGGGCGTGCTCGTCGACCGCGCGAGCGGTCTTGGTGGCAATGAGCTCGTCGAGCTCGGACGGGGCAGTGGTCAACGGTCGTCTCCAACAGGGGCCGGGGTGGAAAGGTCGGGCCTCGCGAAAAGCGGAGCGGTTCTTCCGCTTGAAACTCCCTATTCGGAGCGAAGGTTCCGGTTAAAGCCGACCATGCAGACGCGCCCCCTCCGTGCCGACGCCGCCCGCAACCGCCAGTCTCTGCTGGTGGCAGCGCGCGCGTGCTTCGCCCGCGGTGGCCAAACCACGCAGATGGATGAGGTCGCCGCGGCCGCCGGGGTCGGCGTGGGGACCCTCTACCGGCATTTCCCGACCAAATTGGACCTCGTCTGCGCCCTGCTCGCCGAACAACTGGCGTGCTTCGTCAGGCGGGCGCGAAACGAGGCCGGCGGCTCGGCCTGGGATCGGCTGACCGACCTTCTGCGCGAGATGCTTCGCTCGCAATCGGCGAACCGTTCGCTCTCGGAGATCCCGACCTGCGAGGTCGCGAACACGCGGCCGGAACTCCAACAGTGGCGCGGGGAGTTGCGCGCCGCGCTCGCCGACCTGATGCGGGAGGCTGCCGCCGACGGCGCGCTGCGTGCCGACGTCGGTGTCGAGGACGTTCTATGCTTCGTCTTCAACGCCCACTTGGCTGAGCGCGAGGACGCTTGGCGTACCTACGCCGAGGTCGTCATCGACGGCTTGCGAACTCGTCTTCCGTGAGCGATCCGATCGAAGTGCAACCAGCCTGGCGCCGTCACGGCGGCTTGGCGTTGGTCTGCGAAAAGTGCCTGAACGTCCGCTTCGCGGAAGATTTTCCCGAGCACGCCGGCGACGAGCGCTTGCGTCTGCGCGAATGGCTCAAGGATCGGCTCAAAGCCGACGGCCTGTGGGGCCCGGTGCGTGCGACCGGAACGACGTGTCTCGACGTGTGCGCGGTCGGCCGGGTGACGATGCTGATCGATCCGGCCGGACGCGGCGGCGAACAGCAATGTTTGGTGTTCGATCCGCTGAACGATCGCGAGGAGATCTACCGCACGATCGTTGCGGCGCTGGCGCCCGAGAAAGCCGAGAAGGCCGCAGGATAGCGGCCTTCTCTTTTTCCGTCGGGCTCCTCGCTGGCGTCGGCTGACGGATCAGCTACGCGCCACTACGTCCTTTCAAGGAAGTTCGATCTCGGCCAGATTCTTCTCGATCTTCCGCTTGACGCGCTGGAGCGCGTTGTCGATCGACTTGACGTGACGGTTGAGGTCGCGCGCCATCTCCTGGTAGCTCTTGCCTTCCAGGTATGAGAGCAGCACTTGCGACTCCAGATCCGAGAGATTCTCTTGGATCCGCGCCTTGATGTCCTCGGAGACTTCCTGATTGATCACGAGCTCTTCGGGATCGGAGGTCTTCTGCGAGGGCATCACGTCGAGCAGCGTTCGTTCGCTGTCTTCGTCGTAGATCGGCTTGTTGAGCGAGATGTACTGGTTGAGCGGGATGTGCTTCTGGCGGGTCGCCGTCTTGATCGCGGTGATGATCTGACGGGTGATGCAGAGCTCCGCGAATGCGCGGAAGCTCGAGAGTTTGTCCGCCTTGAAGTCGCGAACGGCCTTATAGAGACCGATCATCCCTTCCTGAATGATATCCTCTCGGTCCGCGCCGATGAGGAAATAGCTCTTGGCCTTGATCCGGACGAAGTTCTTGTACTTGTTGAGTAAGAACTCCATGGCGAGATTGTCGCCGGATTTCGCCGCGGAGACGAGGTCCTCGTCCGGCCGCTCGTGATAGTCGAGGGCATCCGCGACGGGCTGGGTGAGCGCCATGAAACCTACCTTGCCTGGGGAACGTCGTGCCCGAAAACGCGGGCCGGGGCCCGTCCGGGCCGAGCACGACCGTTCTAGTATAGGAGGGTCCTGCTAGCGGGTCAAGGCGCCGGGAGGATGTTTATTCCGAGCTGCCGGCCGCTTCGCCCCGCTGCCGAACCGCCTCGTAGAGGAGCACGCCGGCCGCCACCGAGGCGTTCAGGGAGCCGATCCGCCCCAGCAGCGGGATGGCGATCAAGCCGTCGCACTCTCGCTTGACCAAGGGAGCGATCCCCTCACCCTCGGCCCCGATGACGAGCGCCACGTCGGCGGCCAGATCGGCGCTCGTGTACGGCTGGGCGCCGGCTTCCCCGGCGGCTCCATAGACCCAGACCCCGGCCTTCTTCAACGTCCGGATCACCTGGGCGACGTTGGCGACCCGGGCGACCGGGACGTAGGCCGCCGCCCCGGCCGCGGCCTTGCGGACCGTCGGGTTGATCCCGGCGCTGCGCCGTTCGGGCAGCACGACGCCGGTCGCGCCGGCGCACTCCGCCGAGCGCAAGATCGCGCCGACGTTGTGCGGGTCGGTGACGTGGTCGAGCACGATCAAGAGCAACCGTCCGCGGCGCGGTGCCGCCAGCAGCTCCTCGATCGTCGTGTACGCGAACGGCTCGCCGAACGCCACCACACCCTGGTGCGCCTTGTACGGAAAACTGGCGAAGAACGCGCGGCTTTCGAACCGCACGGTGATGTTCGCGGCGCGCGCCTGCTCGAGCAGATTGCGCAGCGCCGGATCGTGCTTGCGATCGTCGCCGACGTGGATCGCGCGCAGCGGCTCGCCGGCGGCCAGCGCCTCGCTCACCGCGTGCACGCCGTAGACGACGTCGTCGAGATCGACGCGCGGTGCACCGCGCTGCGGCGGGCGCGGCGGCCGGCCGCCGCCTACCCGGCGACGCGGGTCCATGTCGTTCCGTCCTTGCTGTCCTTGAGCACGATCCCTTCGGCGGCCAGCGCGTCGCGCAGCCGATCGCCGAGTGCGAAGTCCTTGTTCTTGCGCGCCAGCGCGCGCGCCGCGATCACCGCCGCGAC